>JAHFDX010000304.1 GCA_023248785.1 Myxococcales bacterium | reverse complement strand
ATTAAACGAAGTCTTCGATCTGTTTTGCGACCTCGATGCAACCGAAGAACAGGCACTGTTCCCGGTCGTGTATGCTATCGGGCGCCAAGGAATTGCAAAGCGCTCGCTGGGCGATCTCTCGGTAGATCTTGGCCCTCTCTTTGAACTCATCATCGAAAAAATCCCACCCGCGCCTGGAAATTCAGACGACCCGCTGCAAATTCTTATCAACAACATCGATCACGATGACTACGTCGGCCGCTTAGGCGTAGGACGCATCGTCGCCGGCATCGCTCGTGCAAATCAGCCGATCACGGTGATCAAAGACGGCACCCATGTGCGCGGGTCCATCAAGGTCCTAACCACATTTGAGGGGCTCAAGCGAATGCCAACGCAAGAAGCTGCGGCAGGCGAAGTTGTCGCGATTGCGGGCCTCGAGGACGTGGACGTCGGCGACACAATAGTAGACACAAATCCAGGATGGGAGACACGTGCCCTGCCGCGGATCATTGTGGAGCAGCCCACGATCAAGATGCGCGTGGGCGTGAATACGTCGCCTTTTGCTGGCAAATGCAAGCAATCAAAATATCTAACAAGTCGCCATCTTCGCGATCGATTGCAGCGCGAAATACGGCGCAACCTCGCCATCAAGTTCGAAGAAACCGAATCGCCCGACACCTTTGTGGTCCTGGGGCGCGGCGAACTTCAGCTCGCGGTCCTCGTTGAGACGATGCGGCGCGAGGGATACGAGATGCAGCTCGGCAACCCCGAAGTCGTAACGAAGGAAGTCGACGGGACGATGTGCGAGCCGATGGAACTCGCAGTGATCGACGTGCCCGATCAGTTCATCGGCATCGTCACCGAGCGTATGGGCGAGCGCAAAGGTCGCATGGTTAAGATGAGCAACCCCGGGTTTGGGCGAGCTCGTCTCGAATATAGGATTCCAAGCCGAGGCCTCATTGGCTTCCGCGGGGAGTTTTTGACCGCCACTCGAGGCACAGGCCTCCTCAACACGGTGTTTGACGGATGGGAGCCGTACACGGGACCGATGATGAAGCGCCAAACGGGTGCCATCGTCGCAGATAGAGCCGGTGGCGCCACGCCGTACGCCCTCAATCACCTCCAACCGCGTGGATCGTTTTTCATCAATCCAGGCGTCGACGTGTACGAAGGGATGATCGTGGGCGAACACAACCGCCCAAACGATACGGACGTAAATGTCATCAAAGAAAAGAAACTCTCAAACGTGCGCAACCACGGCAAGGACGACAATGTTCTTCTCGCCCCCCCCCGCATCCTCACGATTGAAACTGCGATGGAGTGGATCGACGCGGATGAGCTCGTCGAGGTCACGCCCGATGGCGTGCGTGTTCGTAAGCAAATTCTCAAGGTAAACCTCAGACCAAGGCGCTCAGAAGCGATTGAGGACGCTCAGTCGATGTAACAAGCGCCGAGCGTGATCACCGAGCGCTACAGTTTTCTCCCTGAACGCCGTCGTACCATTACGGGCCGATGCGTACTCGATTCCTTCTTTTGGCTATCGCCACGCTGTTTACATGTAGTTCCGCGTGGGCGGCCGGCGCCGACTCTCTGCTTACGCTAGCGCGTGGGGCCGAGCGCGAAGGCGAGTTGCACCGGGCTGTCCGTTATTACAGCGACGCCGTACAGCTTGATCCGTCGCGTCCGGAGCCATACGAGGGATTGGCGACGGTGCGCATGAAGTTAGGCGATGCGCGCGAAGCAGAGCGCATCCTAACGACCGCATTGATTCACGTTCCTCGTCACGTCGAATTCCTCGAAGCCCGGGCACGCGTGCGCAAGGCGCTGGGTTGGAACGAGGCAGCCCTGTCGGACATGGAGTCCTTCGCGCGCAATCGCGACACGCGCGACGCATGGCTCGCCTACTCGCAGTTCTGTGCCGAGGCCGGACAGCTTCCCTCACAACTTGGCACATGGCGCCGCCTTCGAAGAGATGCGCGCGCCATGGAGGGTTCACTCAATCGTGACGCGGAACGCTGGGTCAAGGCGTTGCAAATCTTGGTTCGCGAGGCCGATCCGGTGATTACTCCGCCGTTCGGAGAGGATCCGATCAGGCAAGCGCTTCGTTCGATTGCCCTGAAGAAACCCTGACCAAGAGTTGGTATCTTCGGACGCCCTTCGCGAATTTTACATTGGCGCATGTAGCCACGTACGATGGCGCACTGAGGTGGATTCATGAGCAAACGTCTTGTTTCAATCCTCTGTGCCGTATCGTGCACACTCCTGTCGTTTCCTGGATGTAAGAAAGAAGAAAAGAAGGACGAGCCGGCCGCGGCTGCAGCTCCCAGTTGGAAGGCGGGCGACCTAACCGATGTCGAATGGAACAGCGCGTGGTGGCAGGGAAAAGTTCTCGAGGTGAACTCTGGAAAGTACAAGATTCACTACATTGGGTGGGACGCCCGGTGGGATGAAACTGTGGGTCCGGAGCGCCTTCGCAAGTCGAGCGGCACTGCGAAAAAAGGGTCAAGTCCCGAGAATTGACGTCGCAACGCCGACGGCGTTATTCCGACGCCTTCGATGCATCCGCGGTTCGAGCGCGCTTCAGATAATCGCGGCACGTCGCAGGCGCTTTGCTTTTTTCGCTACGCTTTATTCCTGGACTCCCAGGACACGCCTCTTCGGCACATGGCACGTAGCGTGAGTTTGGAAACTCATCGACCAGCGTGCGCATCGTCCTACATGCGCTGCTAGGATCTCCAGCAAAACGCTCAATGGCAGCGATTTCCCATAACGCTTTGTCGCGTTTTGCTGTGGAGACGCGCCTGTAAATAAATCGGTACGTCGAAATGGCGCGGGCGTTGTCTTTCACGTGATCTCGATAGATCTCCGCAAGTTTGAACGCCGCCTCGATCACGCGAGGGCGCTGGTACGAACCCATCATTTCCGACGTTTCCTGCACGTGCATCAGCTCTTCGAGAAGCTGCGCGGCACGCACCGCATTGCCTCGTCCGAGTTCGAGATCGCTCGCTTTCACAAGGGCATCGTCGTAATGCGCGCCGCGGGGATAAGGCCACTCCGTCGCCACGGACACGTAGGCCAAAACGGCAGCGTCCTTTCGATCCATCCGTTCGAGGAGAGAGGCTATGTCGTACGCAACAGGTTCTCCGATATCGGTTTTGTGAAGCGGCCCTCCGTCGATATTTCGTAACCACAAGAGTACTTTTTCTTGCCCGTCACGCTCTTCCCGTAGAGCCCGCGAGACATGGAAGGCGCGTTTCGAAATACCCGCGGATGGATGTCGCGTGTACACCTCGTCGAGCGCTCGGATGCCTGCATCGATCCCTTCGCTCTCCACAATCATTCCGGCGAGTTTGTACGCGCCGATGGCCGTGTACTCACCCGCGGGTTCTTCTTTCGCGAGGCGAACAAGGATCGATCTTGCCTCCCCACGATTGCCCGCGCGCACGAACGCCATCGCCGACAGGTAAAGCGCGCGATCCTGATGTCGCGCTTTGTCCGCCTCGTTCGCTGCGGCTGCGTACGCTCGGGCCGCCTCTTCAAAGCGACCGGAGCTGTACGCGCGATCGCCGCGTGCCATGGTTCGCTCGTTCGAAAGGTGTCCACCGCATCCGAGGGCGAGCAGGACGAATGGCACAAAGGCAAGAACGTGCCTCACCGTAGGCCCTCCAAAAGAACGCGTCGAATGGTACCTGTCGCCACACCAATATCGTCACGTGTGATTCCAAGATGCGTGACCGCGCGCAGGCGGTTCGGATCGGTGACGCTGAGGCGCACTCCCAACTTTGCAAGCATCTCAGCCATCTCCAAAGCACAAGGCGCATCGAACTCAAGGTGAACGATATTTGTCTCTGGAAGTGTTACTTTTACGCCCGTGATACCAAGCAGCGCGCCGGCAAAGTCCTTCGCGTTCGCATGATCGTCAGAAAGCCGTGCGACGTGGTGTGCCAGCGCATACCGCGCGCATGCCGCCAAGATGCCTACTTGCCGCATTCCTCCGCCCCACATCTTACGAAGACGCCGCGCTCTTTGAATGAGGTCAGAAGACCCGACAAGGGCACTTCCAACAGGGGCACCTAATCCCTTCGAAAAACAAACACTTACGGTGTCAAACCACGCGGCCATGTCCAGAACCGAAGTTCCCGACGCAACGCTTGCGTTCCACAGACGAGCCCCGTCCAGATGCAACGCGAGTTGCTCTTTTTTCGCTGCGCGGGCGATGGATTCGATCTCGACCTGTGGGAACACTCTTCCGCCTCCCCGGTTATGCGTATTCTCAACGCACACGAGCGACGTTCGAGGGCACCAATACGCGCGCGGCTTGCATGCTTCCTCAACATCACGCGCACCGAATAGGCCGCCTCGCCCAACGGTTTGAAACTGCACGCCCGACAGCGCCGGTCCGGCGCCGGATTCATACCAAGCGACGTGCGCGCCTTCTCCGACGATGACCTCATCGCCAGGTTCTGTCTGGCAGCGAATGGCAAGTTGATTGCCCATCGTTCCCGACGAAACAAACAGCGCAGCCTCTTTGCCAAGCAAGGCGGCTACTTCCTCTTCGAGCATTCGGACCGTGGGGTCTTCACCAAAGACATCGTCACCGACGTCTGCAGACGCCATCGCCTGCCGCATCTCGAGCGTAGGCCGTGTAAGCGTGTCGCTTCGAAGGTCGACCTCGCGCATGTTTGGATATCGTAACTCGAATCTAAAGAATCGCCGGCAAAAGGTAACTAGCACTACTTCGCCAGAATCGCCGAGAGAGTCCGTGAAGCGCGAAGCGGATTTCGAGGCGAATCGTTGGTCGGCGTGCGCAGTCGGACTTGCTGTCCGGCGAGCACGACGGGCAACGAGGCGCCCGAAAGACGCAAGTGATTCGCGGGCTCGAACAAGATTCTGGCGAAGTAGTGCTAGTCTAAGAATACGCAGGAATGAAGCTCACCACCACAGAGCAGCGATGGACCCGCCTAATACTCGAGGCCATTTTTCCACCTGACGAGGAGGAAAACGTGCCCGGTATTGCGTCCATGGACATTGAAACCTTCCTCGACGACTTTTGCGAAACGTCTCCAGCCCAGGCCATACTTGCCATTCGCGCAGCCGTGTTGGTTTGCCTCTTTGCACCGATGATTACTGTGGGACAGCTTGCGTTCCTTACCAGTCTTCCACCGAGCGATCGTGAAAAGGCACTTGAGAAGTTACTTTATCATCCCAACTATTTTCTCCGTCAGATTGTGGCGGTGCTCAAGGGAATTGGAGCATTATTGTATGCTGCCGATCCCGCGGTTCAAATTCGAATGACCGGACGCCCACCACGCAATCTCATCGGCATCGGGCGGCGTCGTTTGACGTAGGATCGATCGAATGAGTTCTCCACCTGATCGATT
>JAHFDX010000303.1 GCA_023248785.1 Myxococcales bacterium | reverse complement strand
CATCGCGCACGACGTATTACGCGCCAAGATGATCGAGGCGGGGACGGGCGACGTCGTGTTCGCAGAAACAGACTACCGCCGCTGAGCAGACTCCACAGACGCCTCCGTGACTTCGGAGGTGCCCGGCACGACCACGGTTTCGGGTGTGGATCGAATGTCGCCCAGGTAGGTTCTCCACTCAAGCGAGTACTTTCCGCGAGGGAGCTCAAGCAAATACGCGCGCGCCCCGGGGGAGAGCCATGCCGCAGGCACACCGTCGAGCCAGGCGACGCGCAACTGCGAGCTTGCGTTCACAAGGACCAAACCTTGCGCGGGAGGCGGTGGAGCTGCGTCGCTTTTGGTTGCGGGGACATCGATTGGACGCTCGCGCCACCCTTCAAGCTCGTTTCGCGTGAGAAATACTTGCGCGGGTGGAACCTGCGGCGCCACGCTGTCGAACCGAGTTTCCTCCGGAGGCGTAAGCAATGCAGACACTGCAATTTCGGCTCTTCGATCGAGCGACTCCATTTCGAAGAGAATTCCTCCGCCTGTTGGCCAATGAAACTCGGCGGCAAGTGGAACGTCGTCCGCCCGGCCAATCGCGCTCGAAGGTGCTGCGCTTAGCCAATCCAGAAAAAAACGCGCAAGAAGGCCACCGCCTCCGCCCGAGCCATGAACATTCGCCACGTCGAGCGTTGCTGTTCCCGCGCGCGTAGTTGCAGTGATGCGGTGCGTGCGAAAACCTAGGCGCTTCGGACCGTCCCCGTTGTCCGCAACGGACATGGGAGAAAGGGGGGCAAGATCAAAACGTCGCTCGCCAAACCATGCCCGAAGAGAACCCATGGGTGCAACGTAGTAGCGTTCTGCACGCCCAGACTCTTCGGGGATGAAAACCAGGTGCCCCGTGCGATCTGAGCGCGCGCGAAGTTCGGTTCCCCAGGGCCATGCAAAGCCTGGCGATGCGAGAACTACGCGAAGTCGGTGTAGCGACATCACGATGTCGAATCTTAGGTCGAGCCGTTTTCGCGCTCCCTCGATCACGCTCGCAGAAAACTCAGGATGACGAATGACGGAAGGCGCCTCGAGGGGCTTAATTCGAATCGATCCCACGAGAAACGGCGTATCTCGACCAAAGGACGCGGCATCGGCTTGAAACTTCGCACCTGCGTCGCGCAGGGTCTCCCTTGGGGTGATGTCAGATGCGCGATCCGGCGGAAAAGCTTGGTCTCCGCGCGTAGGTAACGCCGACATCCACCCCCCCGCGGAAGACGTGGGGAGTGAGGGCAACATGGTAACGACAGGCGCGGGCTCGGCGCTTGCTTGGGGGCTTTCGCCGGCATCGGTACTCGGCTTCTGAGCACTTCGGCCGCAAGCCGCAAGCAGGCCGTACGCTGCAAGCGAGCAGAAATACGTCGCTCGTTTCACGACAACTCGTCGTGAAAATCGCGGAGCGTCGGAATCCCTTCGAGAAGCGGAGGTGCCCCAGGTAAGTGCTGCGTATCTACGAGCGCGGTGGCCGATTCGGGGAAAATTGTCTTCAAAATGTTACAATTACCCGGTTCGTTATCAAACGCTGCAATCACGCGTCCCACCCGAGTGAGCTTGGGCGCGTCCAGGCGCTTGAACGCCTCGTCCGGCATGTTCGCGTCGGGCTTCAAGACGACCTCCGTGCCTGGCACACCGATAGGAAACCCCAAGTCGCGCAGACTCCGAAAGGTGCCAATGCCCATCAGCGGAAGATCCCGACCCGTGAAATACACAATCACCGCCCCCGCTTCGTAACATGCGCGTACGAACGAAACCGCCCCCGCAAGTGCCACATCATATTTAAGGTGTTCGTCGGCAAAGAAACGATTGCGCCAGTACACCGTAAGCTCGCCCGCGAGATCCGTTCGTGCGATCCCGAGCCGATCGAGCGATTCGCTCAGCAAGTACGCGAGATCGTTCATCTTTACCGAGGCCAACTTGGCTGCAATGTCCGGCTCACGCGAGCGAATTTGTTCCGCAAATTCGTTTAGAATCACGCAGGTACGCGGGCGATTGTCCATCAGCGTTCCGTCGAGATCAAACACGGCAACGGGGGTAGGCTCGTCAGGACGGTGTGCACACCGCTCAACGATGGAACGAAGGAAGGCCGATTGCGTTTTTGGATCAAGGCACAGGTACGAAGAACTGGACATCGAAACCGACCGAATACCAGAGCTGCACGAGCGAGTCGACGTGCTGCCTCGACGTCCGTTCGTTTGGCAATAGTGCACGTGGACAACACGTGTGCGAAACCCGTTTAAGGAACGGCAATGCGTATCTCGGTAGGAATTGACCTTGTCCGCGTTGAAGACGTGCGTGCGTCTATCGTAACTTTTGGCGATCGATTTATTACGCGTGTATTTATGCCGAGCGAAGTCGCATACGCAAGGAGCACCGCGGACAAGCACCAAGCCCTGGCGGCACGCTTCGCAGCAAAGGAGGCAACCTTCAAGGCTCTTGGCCTCGAAGACGAGCCTCGTGATTTTCGCGCAATTGAAGTGATTCGTGAGAGCAATGGCGCGCCCCGCCTGATACTCTTCGGATCCATAAAAGCCTTGGCAGATGCGAGAAAGGTCACCGAACTCGTAACGAGCCTTACTCACACTTCCGACTACGCGAGCGCCGTCGTCATTGCGTATGGTGAAGGTTGACGAGCACTACAGAGTCAGAGCACTTTCCTGAAATTAAAGCTGGTCAAGACGGGCGCTTCATTCGACGATTAACTTTCCGACTGCGGACGATAAGGCAGGTCTGAGGTCCCTCCATGAAAGATAAGATTCGCAACATTCTTCGCGAACACGGCAAGCTCGCGCAGGATGCCCTCTCCCTTCTCGACGAGGCCGATTTGTATCAAGCGGGTATGACATCGCACGCAAGCGTCAATGTCATGCTTGCACTCGAAAGCACATTCGACATTGAGTTCCCGGATCGGATGCTCAAACGAAACGTCTTTGAGTCCATTCGCGCCATTGAAGGCGCTGTTACCGAGCTCGTTTCGGGGCTCTCTAGCAAACCAGCGGGGGCCCGTTGAATACCGCCGTCGAAAAGTCGCGTGCGATCGGTCGCGAGGTGGCGATCGTTCATGCTGATGATGTGGATCAAAAATCACGTTTCCCTGCGGAAACGATCCAAGCGGTTCGCGCGGCGGGCCTTCTTGGGGCGAGCGTGCCCCAATCGCTTGGCGGGCTTGGCGCATCTGCAACCGATCTAGTTACGATGTGTCAAAACCTCGCGCAGGGCTGTTCTGCAAGCGGAATGGTATTTGCGATGCACCACATCAAGGTGGCATCGCTTGTAAGGCATATGGGCCAAGAACCAAAACTTCGCGCCTACGCCGAGCGCGTGGTCAAAGAGCAGCGGCTTGTTGCGTCTGTCACATCGGAAGTGGGTGTTGGCGGCGACATGCGCTCGAGCGTGTGTGCCGTCGAGCGGAGTGAATCGGGGTTTTCCGTAGTAAAAGACGCAACGACCATTTCCTACGGCGCGCACGCGGATGACTTGCTGCTCACCTCGCGCAGAGCGTCAGACTCGCCGGCGGGCGATCAAGTGCTAGTTCTGCTCGAAAAGGGCAACTACGAACTCGAGCCCACAACCACGTGGGACACTCTGGGAATGCGCGGCACGTGCAGCCCGGGGTTCAAGGTTCGTGGGAAGGGACCCCTCGGCTACATTTTGCCAACACCCTTTTCCGAAATCGCAACGATGTCGATGGTGCCCTATTCGCACTTGCTGTGGAGCGGAGTGTGGCTCGGCATTGCGTCCGAAGCTGTCAATCGCGCGCGTACGTTCGTTCGGGGTGAAGCGCGCAAACGCCCTGGATTTACGCCTCCCGCAGCGATCCGTCTGGCAGAGGTCACCACGCAACTTCAGACGATGCGCGAGCACATTCACGCGGCATCGGCCGAATACGACGAACTCGCCGCGCGTCCCGATGGTGGTCGTGATGCGTTGAGTTCCATGGGATGGGCGCTTCGCATCAACCAGCTCAAGATTGCCTCTTCGGAAGCGGCCGCCGCCATTACGCATCTCGCCCTCGGGATTTGCGGCATTCTCGGTTACAAAAATGGATCGCCATTTTCAATCGGCCGCCTTCACCGCGACGCATTGTCGGCGGCGTTGATGATCAACAACGATCGCATTCACACAACGAATGCGAGCATTCTTCTCGTCCACAAAGACGATACGTAACAAGGAAGGCCTAACCATGGAGAACGCAGAGCGGCTCCTTTTGGATCTCGTTGACGCGGGACACCTTGTTCCGATGGGTATCGATGGCATGTACGGACGCGGGGCTGCATTCGAGGACACACTTCTTCGTTTCGATGCGTACATCTCTCGAAGTGCAAAAGACGACGGTGCAACGCTCGTGCGTTTTCCACCCGTCATCAACCGTCGCGACTTCGAACGGAGCGGGTACTTGAAGTCGTTCCCGCACCTTGCGGGCACCGTTTTTTCATTCGACGGCACGCCGGCCGAGCATCAACACTTGCTCGAGACCGTGGAGGCGGGTGGCGACTGGAGCGCCACGCAGAAGATGACCGGGGCCGTGCTTTGCCCCGCTGCTTGCTACCCGATCTATCCAACCCTTCGCGGCACACTTCCCCAAAACGGACGATTGTTCGACGTGTTCTCCTACTGCTTTCGACACGAACCCTCGAAGGATCCTGCTCGAATGCAAATTTTTCGAATGCGCGAATTTGTGCGCATCAGCGATGGCGACTCGGTACGCCCATGGCGCAACATGTGGATCGAGCGGGCCATGGAACTCCTCACAGCCATCGGCCTTCCAGCTGTCTCCGCGGTCGCAAACGACCCCTTCTTCGGGCGTGGTGGGCGCATGCTCGCAGCCAATCAGCGCGCACAAGAGCTCAAGTTCGAGCTGGTTGTTCCGATTGCCTCCGAAGAATCGCCAACGGCCATCATGAGCTTCAACTACCACCAGGAACACTTCGGAAGTACGTTTGGCATCCAAACGAGCGACGGCGCCGTTGCCCAAACAGCATGCGTTGGCTTCGGCATGGAGCGCGTAACTTTGGCGCTCTTCAAATACCACGGCATGCGCGTAGACCGATGGCCCGATTCCGTTCGGCGCGTGCTTTGGGGATAGTGATGCCGTCAAGCTTCATCATCGACCAGCCGTACCGCCCTCATTCCTTGCATGCGCACGACCGCATTTGGACAGAAACCAATTGCTACGTCGATTTGTGGATCGAAGTGGTTCATGCGCGAGGGCTCGATCCTCACGCACTCTTGCCATGCCTTGTGCGTCTTGATTGGGAATGCGACCAGATCACCTTCATGAAACCTTCGCATGACGATCTGTTGTCGCTCTACGGGTTCTTGGTCGATGAGCTC
>JAHFDX010000008.1:19981-22045 GCA_023248785.1 Myxococcales bacterium | reverse complement strand
CTTCTGTCGCGGAGCGGACCTCGGATTGAGACCTCGGGAAAATACCCGAGATAAGCACCCTGTACCGCGACCTCGATGCCCATTTGCATCAACTCAATCGTGCATCCAACCATCCGTTGACAAGTGCTTTCCGGAAATTGATCAATCGATGGATCATTTTCATGACCGCGAAATCGTGGGACTACGAATGAATACCGTCCCACGTCGCGAACATGAAAACGACCCTTCTTATAGAGAGGATGCGTGCGACCACAGACGATCACGCCTCGCGATCTCCCAAGCAGGTGGTACTCGACTCCACGCGCATCGCCGCCGCCAATTGTGAAGCCAACGTCGCAACGGCCTTCCGCGACAAGACGCTCCATGTCCTGGGGGACGAGTTCGTAGCAGAGTGGGCGCACGTCTGGATGCGCACGCACTAGATCCGCAAGCGCTGCTGGAAGCAGTTCCGTTGAGAACACTTCCATGCCGCCAACGGTCAACGTTCCTTCAATGCGACCCTCTGCGCGTCGCACGTCATCGTGCAGGCTATCTATGCGAAGCAGGATGCCTTGTGCATGGGCGAGCACAACTTCGCCCCGTTGAGTCAGCGTTACTTTGCGCGTGGAGCGAACGAACAACTCCGCCTCAAGGCTCTGCTCGAGGCGCTTGATCGCTTTGCTGATGGCCGCGGGTGAAACATGCGCGCGCCGGGCTCCCTCAACGAAGCTTGAGGCCAAGGCTACGTGTACGAAGTAGCGAAGATCTGATAGTTCCAATTAGTTGATAATATAGTGAAAATTATTCGATTTTATTCATGAAAAATTCCGCGATGCTTACCGGGCGGAGGATGTCATGAAGCGTATTGCCTGTGCAGTCTTGCTTGTCTGTCTGCTGTCATGCGGTGGCGCCACTGAATCGCTTGTGGGTGCGTCGCCCCCAACGCATGATGCGATCCCGTCTCTGCCCATGCCGGAACGGCCGTTCGCTACCAATCCTCCGGCGGCGCACACGTTCAAAGGCTGCGATGCTGGCTACACCTTCGATGGGCGCTCGTGTTCGAAGTGGGTCGACGTAGCACTGAGCTGCAGTATGAGCACTCTTGCCGTTTTCGACGGTACCGAGCTCGCGCGCAATGAATGTCGAACCAAGAACTCGAGCTTTTTGCGGTGGTCGTTCGCGGGACAACGGCGAACGGTGTCAGTCGAGTTCGATAGGCGAACGATCTTCTTGCTGAAGGACGGGAAAGACGAGCGTCCGTTCGCCCAAATTGGGGTTGTCGGATTGGAGCCATGGAAGCCCGACGCGGAAGCGACTCGAGTGCGAATTACGGAGTCGGCGGTGCGTCTTTTTGATGGGAGAATTTTCGTTATTGGAACAACCGCGTTGCGCTCCTACATTCACGTCGCTGAGATCTACGACCCCGACCAAAGGACGTGGACCGCCGTGGAGAATTTGCCCCGAACTGTTGACCAGCCAACAGCCTTTACCCTCGGGGATGGTCGCGTTCTCGTCGTTGGCAACGACGGTGGAACTCTTTTCGATCCCGCGACCAACCAATGGCGCCAGGTGACAGAGTTGTCCTACGGCTTTGGCTATCCCGCGATAGGTCTTTTGCCGGATGGTCGCGCTCTGGTCGTCGGTGGAACCGCGTATTCACACGCCAATCGGGCTTTCATTTGGGATCCCGCAACAAATGCGACGTACAGGTCGGCCGATACCCAGGGCTGGTATTACGATTCCGAACTGATCGTGAGCAGCGTAGATCGACCCATCGTCGTGCCACGCACGATCCCGGTCGACTCAGGACAGTCTCTTGTCGAGGAGTACGCGTCTGTGCAGTAACGTTGCGGCGGCCAGACAATTTGCGTATCGAAAAAAGAGTGCTTCGTCGTGCTCTTCTCCTCGCTGCTGGCTCGTGGCCGCTTGTACGGAGCGAAGCTGCGTCCGCTGCTCGTTCCGCGCGCGTATCGAAAACCCCAGCCTCTGCCGACGAAGCCTTTCTGACACACGAACTCGCTTGCTACGACACACCCGGAATTGTGGCGGGGATGCTTCGAGGTTGCTCGCTCACGCTGACGCACG
>JAHFDX010000008.1:19155-19971 GCA_023248785.1 Myxococcales bacterium | reverse complement strand
GTGGCTTCCCATGCAGCGATCGACCGTGGGTCGAATGGCCTCGATCACGAAAGTGATCAGTGGCATGTCACTTTTGGTGCTTCACGAAGAGGGCAAACTTTCGCTCGATGACGAAGTGACGAAGTATCTGCCCGAAGTTGGCCCGATCGCCTCGCAGGCGCCGGGGGGAGTTTCCATCACGTTGCGGCACCTCATGACCCACACGTCGGGATTTCAGCGCGACGTGCCCGATGGAAACGTAACATCGGAAGATATGTTTTTGCGTGCCGTGAACCGAGCTAAGCTCGAATTCGAACCGGGAACGCGCGTACATTACTCAAACCTCGCAATGGGTCTCGTAGGTCCTCTCGTCCGGCGTGTGAGCAATCTTTCGTACCGCGACTTTGTGAAGACCAGGATCACTGAACCCCTCGGGATGCGGAGCGCTGCGTGGGAAGCCAAGGCGGTGCCGCGCGAGGAACTTGCCACGGGTTATCTCAAGAAAACGCCGGAGCGCACGAAATGGAAAGCGTCTGAATCTGAGTGGCGGATGGGCGCGGCCGAGAGCTTTGGTGGACTCTACACCACGATCGATGATCTCGCAGCGCTCGCACGGATTGCTCTTCTTGCGTGGAGCGATGAGCCTTGGCCAACGTCCGCCCCGCTTTCGCGCGACGTGATGCAAAAAGCGCAGGAGTCCCTTCTTGACGTGCCGCGTGCGCATCAAGTTTACGGCGCGAATTTTTGGCTCGGGACACACAAGCGCTTTGGGAAAACCGTGCACCACTCGGGCGCAACCGACGAGCATTCCGCGTCGATCTTCATGCTTCCCGAGCA
>JAHFDX010000008.1:14336-19145 GCA_023248785.1 Myxococcales bacterium | reverse complement strand
TCGATGACCTCTTTGGTACCTAAATAAACTCGTCGATCGCCCCTGCGCCCTCGCGCACGATCTCCACCGGGGACCTTGTCAGGTCGATGATCGTCGTCGGGATCTCACCACCGGTTCCGCCGTCAAGAACCATTGCGAGCCCGTGGTAGGAATCATCGATCTCACGGGTGTCAATGAGCGCTACACCCATGTGATCGGTGGCCGAGGTTGACAAGATCGGGCGCCCGAGCGCGGCCGCAAGCGCAACGGGCACTGGATGCTTCGGCACGCGAATTCCAACGGTTTTGCGTTTGCTTTGCACGATGCGTGGCACATCACGCGTTGCGTTCAAGATGAACGTGTAAGGGCCTGGAAGCAGGTGTCGAAGAAGGCGGTACGTCGCATTCTCTACGAGGGCGTACTTCGCGATATCGCCCAGGTTCGGGCAAATGAAACTAAATTGTTTACCTTTTGGTGTTGGCTTAAAGCTCGACAATCGCTCGATGGCTCGCTTGTTCGACAAGTCGCACCCGAGGCCGTACAGCGTGTCCGTGGGGTATGCGATGATCTCGCCCGCTGCGAGGGCTAAAGCAGCTCGCTCAATCTTTCGTGGTTCGGGATGGTCGGGATTAATGACAAGGAGCATGCGCGTGTAGCAACGGTGGGGGCGCCGAAGGTATCATGAATCCCAACGCTCTCGCGCGGGCCATGCTCGTGGGTGGCGGAAGCGACCTCGAGGATGACAACCGTTCCCCTCCACACCCTGCGCATTTTCGTCATGGTCTGGGGCCTCCTCTGGGGCAGCTTCTTAAACGTGGTGATTTATCGACTGCCGCGCGAGATGAGCGTGGTTTTCCCTGGGTCGCACTGTCCCGGTTGCGGCAAGCCGATTCGCCCGTACGACAACATTCCGATTGTGTCGTTCTTGCTCCTGCGCGGCCGCGCGCGTTGCTGCGGTGCCACGATGAGTCCCAGATATGTGATCGTCGAAGCGCTTGGTGGCGGCTTTTCGCTCGCTGTCTTCGAGATACTCATTCGTAACGATCTCGGGATCCTTTCCGATCGAGTTCTTTTGCTGCGATTTCTTGCGTACTTCGCGCTTGTAATGATCTTGCTTGCGGCGACCTTCATCGATCTCGAGTTCATGCTGCTTCCAGAGGCATTGACGATTGGCGGAACCGCGCTCGGACTCGTATCGGTTCCGGTTTGGGCTTCGGTGACGCGATGTTGATGATGCTCGCAGGCGTGTGGTTTGGATGGCGCGGCGTCCTCTTCGCTCTTTTCCCGGGCGCCGTTCAAGCCACTCTCGTTACGCTCGTTGTGTATTTTGTTCGGGGACGCATCGATGAGCCGGAAGCCGTCAAGAGGGAACGCGAAGAGCTGCAGCGCGCTGCACAAGCCGGTGATGAGGAAGCCAGGGCTCTTCTTGAAGACGATCCCATCGGCAAAGAACCCGATGAAGGCTTGAGGTACGCGCGAGTCCCCTTCGGGCCATTTCTCATTTTGGGCATCCTCGAGTACCTCTTCTTCAAGTGGCAAATCGACGAGGTGGTTTTCGGACCTGTCGTCCAAGTATTCTCAAGAATTTCTGGCCATGAATAATGTAACTACATTTGTTTCAAATATCCGAAACGATTTTTCGCCGGATTTCTTCTCAACCGATCCCGGTGACCTTTCCGAATACGGTCGCGACTGGACGAAGGTGTACACGCCGAATCCCATTGCGATTGCATTTCCGAGAACGACGGAAGAAGTGTCCAAGCTCCTCGCACTCTGCGACCGCGATCGAATTGCCATCGTTCCTTCCGGCGGAAGAACAGGTCTTGCGGGTGGCGCCGTTGCGAAGGACGGCGAACTCGTTCTTTCACTCTCGCGCATGCGCCGAATGGATCCGGTGGACGTGCTTGGATCGTCGGTGCGTGTTCAAGCGGGGGCGATAACCGCAGCTGTCCACGATCACGTGGCTGCGTTTGGGCTTACGTGGCCGGTCGATTTTGCATCGAAAGGTTCGAGCCATGTTGGCGGGAATCTTGCGACCAATGCCGGTGGTGTGAAGGTGATTCGGTACGGGCTCGCGCGTCAGTGGGTACTTGGCCTTCAAGTCGTGCTCGCAAACGGCGCGGTGCTCGAGCTGGGCGGAGCGCTGGAAAAAAACAATACGGGTATCGATCTTCGCCAGCTGTTCATTGGCAGCGAGGGAATTCTCGGGGTCATCACCGAGGCCACACTTAAGCTCGTGCGCCTCCCCGAAAAACTCGACGTGCTCCTCTTCGCTGTTGCGGATCTCCCGGGGGTTGTTCGGCTTTTTCGCGACGCGAAAAAGGGTCCGTTTACGATAAGCGCATTCGAATTCTTTACCGATCGTTGCCTTGACCGATTGATTCGTCATCGAAAGTTGCGGTCGCCTTTTTCAGAAGCCACGTCCCACTACGTACTTCTCGAGGTGGAGGCGGCGTCACCCGACGCGCTTGAAGCGTGGACGGTGAGTTTGTTCGAACGCGGTATTGTCCAGAATGGCACGATGGCTCAACACGCCGATCAGGCGAGAGAGCTGTGGACTCTTCGCGAAGGGATCAGCGAGAGCTTGTCGGCCACGGGGTTCCCGCACAAGAACGACATTGCCCTTCCCGTCGCCAACCTCGAAGCATTTTGTAACGAGCTCGATTCCATTTTTCAATCGTGCTACCCGAGCGTTGAAATTTGCCTCTTCGGCCACATTGGCGATGGCAACCTGCATGTCAATGTGATGAAGCCCGACTCGCTCTCGAAAGAGGAGTTTTTTACCCAAACAAAAAGCGCCGATAGAGACTTGTTCGCGCTCGTAAAAAAACATGGCGGAAGCATTTCTGCTGAGCACGGGATCGGTCTGCTCAAACGTGACTATCTGAGCTACTCTCGATCGCCCGAAGAGATTGACGTCATGCGAACGTTGAAGCGCGCACTCGACCCCCATCTCATTTTGAACCCCGGTAAGGTGATTTGAACCATGGATGCAAAACGAGTCATTGTCGGACTGTGCCTTGTGATTGGCTGTACGAAAAGCGAGACCAAGACGGAGCCCAACGCAAAGCCCATAACGTCATCCACCGAGCCCGCCGCCGCGAGCGGCCCATCCATGCAAAAGCCCGCTGCGGAGCTCGATCCATCAAAGTGGAATGAAACAGCGCCAGCTACATTTCGCGCGAAGTTTGATACGTCGAAGGGCACATTTGTCGTCGAGGCAACACGCGACTGGTCCACGCACGGCGTCGATCGCTTCTACAATTTGGTGAAGAGCGGTTACTTCAACGATGTGCGGTTTTTCCGTGCCGTGAAGGGTTTCATGGCACAATTTGGAATTCACGGCGACGGCGCTGTCAACGCACTCTGGCGTACCAACAACATCAAGGACGATGCACCGAAGCAGTCGAACAAGCGCGGCTACGTGAGCTTTGCGAAATCGATCGTCCAGCACTCCCGCTCGACGCAGCTTTTTATTAGCTACGGTGACAATTCAAAGCTCGACGAGATGGGCTTTGCGCCGATCGGAAAAGTGAACGAAGAAGGTATGAAGGTCGTCGACTCCCTTTGCACCGACTACGGAGATGCGCCGCCACAAGGAAACGGCCCTGATCAGGGGCGCCTGCAGGCAGAGGGCAACATCTACCTAAAGGCGTCGTTTCCCAAGCTGGACTACGTCAAGGTTGCGAGGATCGAGTAAGTTGGCGAGTAAGCAACGACAGGCCTTGCGTACGTTTCGCGTTCGAATTTGACGTGCGAGGTAATGGGGTGCAGCGGGGTTGATGCTATCACCTGCACATGTCGAGCTCGATTCGCTCCGTGGTGTTTTTCGTCGTACTTGTGGCGTTCTCCGCCTTCACCTTTTGGGTCGCGACGCACTCCAGCGTGGTTGCGTTTACGCTGGCGCTGCCAAAGAGCGATCCGTGGACGCCTCAAGTCACGGTCGACCTTCTGCTTATGGGTTCGATGGCGGTCGTATGGATGTACGGGGACTCGAAGAAGCGAGGATTGCCGTTCGTTCCTTTCGCCGTGTTGACGGTTTTTCTTGGATCGATCGGGCTGTTTACGTACTTGCTTGTCCGCGAGCGCAAAGGGACGTGAGGTTACTCCGCTGGAACGGCGTCGACGGGCTCTTCCTGCATCTTGCCGCCGATCCAATCCTCGTCAGGCCCTTCTTCGGGTAACACCACCGGTCTGCCGTCGAACATCACACGCTTGCCTGGCCACACAAATGCACGAAACACGTAGAGGAGCAGTGAGGGTTCATCGAGGCGGGGGTCGATAAATGGCTTCAGCTCTTTTTCATGCGCTTGTCGAAGCAGGCTCCAATGAAGCCCAGGGTGCATGTGGTGGATGCCGTGAAAGCCGTTGTTGAACGTGAACCAGTTGAAAATACGACCTATGTAGTTACGTGAGTGGTTGAATTCGGAGTTTGCGTCGGCGCCATCGTGCTGCACGTAGTTCACCGTGGTGATGCCCCACACAGCGTAAAGATGAGGCACTCCAATGAAGAGAATCGCCTTCTTCCAATCAAGGCAGAGTGCAACGATTTTGATTCCCCATGTGACAGCCGCTTCGATGAGAAGCTGGCGGTACCAAGTGGGATTCTTGACTCGAACTTCTTTCGAGTAACGAACGTTGGCAGCCGTGACGTCTTTGCCGACGAGCACGAAGAAGAAGAGGAGGTTTAGGAGGTTCCAATCAAAACGTGACTTGGAGGTTCGCATCACATCGCGCCGCGTTTGCGTATGCTTGTGATGGCTCATGTTGTGGCCGGGGACGTATTCACTTACCGGGAAGCCGTAGCTACACGAGAGCACCACCTGTGTG
>JAHFDX010000008.1:0-14326 GCA_023248785.1 Myxococcales bacterium | reverse complement strand
GACGGCGTTGATCCACGACATCACGCTGAGGAGGGTCACCAGAGGAACGGTGACGTGCCAAGGCTGCCAGGCCGTGGTCCACGCGATGGCCACAAGCGCAAAGTAGGCTCCAATAAAGGCGAGCGTACGAATGTCGGCACGATAGCGAAGCACGAAAGTCCTCTTGCGGGGTCGAACCTAGCATGCCCCGCAAAGCCGTCCCGCATTGCGAAGGCGCGAACAGATATACGCAGCAAAGAGCATTTTGCGCACCCTTGGCCTCTCCCCAACCGTACCATGAAATTTCGGCGTTATAGACCGAAATTTCATGGTACGGTTTGTCGGGTGCGGAGGTCTCAATTTCTACAGAAAATCGAGGAGAGCTTTCGCATTCACAGGGCCGTAGCACTCCTGGGTCCTCGTCAGTGCGGCAAGACCACGGTTGCCAAGCAACTGGCCCGCTCACGAGATGAAGTTCATTTCTTCGATCTTGAAAATCCGGTTGATATGGAGCGTCTCGAACAACCAATGCTTGCGTTCGAAGGCCTTTCCGGCCTTGTGATCATCGACGAGCTCCAGCGACGCCCCGAACTTTTCCCCGTCCTGCGAGTATTGCTCGACCAGACGACCACGTGCGCTCGAAGGCGTCGGTTTCTTTTTCTGGGAAGCGCGTCTCGAGACCTAATCAGACAGTCTTCAGAAAGCCTCGCAGGGAGAGTTTCGTACCTTGAACTTTATCCCTTCAGTTTCGGCGAAGCGCGGAAACTCAGGCGACTGCACTTGAGAGGTGGCTTTCCGCGGTCCTACCTTGCGGATTCCGATGACGAGAGCGGGCACTGGCGCGACGCGTATGTGGCGACGTTTCTTGAACGCGATCTTCCGAATCTCGGGATCCGAATTCCCCCGCTAGCCTTGCGCCGATTCTGGATGATGCTCGCTCACTACCACGGCCAGATCTTCAACGCTTCGGAACTCGGTCGCTCGCTCGGGATCGCAGACACAACGGTACGGCGATATCTCGATGTCTTGACGGGCACCTTCATGATCCGAACCCTGCTTCCCTGGTCTGAGAACCTCGGCAAGCGTCAGGTGAAGTCTCCCAAGATCTACTTTCGCGATTCGGGAATCTTTCACAGCCTACTCACCATTCGAAAGCGTGCTGAACTCGACGTGCACCCCAAACGCGGTGCCTCATGGGAGGGCTTTGCTCTGGAGCAGGTGTTGCGTTCACTCGATGTGTCGTCGGAAGCGGCATTTTTTTGGGCCACACATGGTCATGCGGAACTTGATCTCCTCGTGCACAAAGGTGGCAAGCGGCTCGGTTTTGAATTCAAGTATGTCGATGCGCCGAAGCTCTCGCGATCGATGACGATTGCGTTAGAAGATTTGAAGCTCGACCGCCTGACGATTGTGTACCCTGGCAAAGTGAGCTTCGAGCTGTCCTCGCAAGTTGACGTACAACCGCTCGCAGCGTTCGAACTGAGTGGATTTTCCGGGGATCGATAGGCGAATGCGGAGGGGATTGCCGCACATGCGCCCATCTTGCTCGCTGTCCCTCGCCTGCGAACACCTCATATTCGTCGACCGCTGTGAGCGATCAAGCTGTCTAAAGCCTAAGCCCTGTGTGTCCCCAAAACCGCAACTCTACCGCAGCAAAGGGAGCCAGCGCATATCCACCATCTTCATGAATTGCTACGTGGGTTCCAAATTGTGGTGCCAGCGTGATCAGCTTAGACAGCGGAACGCGGTAACCCATCTGGCTCATGATTCCGAATCCCAAACTCTTCACGGCCGAGCCGTCGGCAAGTGCTAGACCTGCCGCGGCAGCCAGAACAAGGCCATCCTTTTCGCCAACGGTGTACTCCACACGCGGCGCAAATAAATGAAGATGGGAAGGATTGCCGTCGATATTGGGTGGGCTCCACGTCGATAGCTCAAACCCGATAGCCCACCGGCGTGTCAGGCCTAATCCAAACGCAGCATCGTATTCGAGTCCCAGCTGCCCGTTTTTCTTGATTTCGGGATGGCTGATCCAGCCTGCGGACGGCCCAAGATTGAGGCTAAAAAAAACCGTTGAAGCGCGCCCCTCTGTGTCTGTCTTAGCGTCTGCCTTGGCCTGGATTGAGGAGATGCACAAAGCCAAAAAAAGAGGGAGCGTCAAGTGGACCGCTTGCATCGTCATATCCACTTATCTCCCATCCGTGTGGCCGTAGAATCGGAGTTCCAGGTCCAAAAATGGAACGACTGCAGTCCCTGCACTTCCGTGCATATACACGTGGGTCCCCGCGCCCGCGGTGAGGGCAGCCCACTTGACGAGCCCCCAACGGTAGCCAAGTCTTGGAATGACGACGATCCCCTTGCGAAGAGAATTCGGCGGGTCAACGCCATCGGTCGTACCGAAGCCGGCCGCTGCACCCAACACGAGACCATCATTGCCCGCCGGCGTGTATTCAACTTGCGGGGAGAAGATCGAATGAAAATGGAAGGGCAAACCGTTCAGGGAATCTTGCCACGTTGCAAAGTGAATTCCGACTGCCCAGCGCCGACTGATTCCCCACCCGAAAAGTACCTGCCACATTGCACCAAGCCGGCCATTTTTGGAGAACTCCCGATCGTCCGGCCAAGCGACCCCAGCGCCTAGCGTGGCACCCGCAAAAACGGTATGCGAGCGATCCGTTTCTTCTGCCAGTGCGATCCGCGTGACAGCTAAGGACGCTATAAGAGTGAATCCAATGCCTCTCTTCATCCTACACGCGATCATTCCACATCGGTTGCTAACGAGGCAACAGGCACACCACAATTTCGGGCGTTGCTCGACTACCTCTGCTCCTTCGGGGAGTGTGGCGTCGATTTCGATGTAGCGGCCGCGTACGGCGTTCATTCACACGCGGAGGAATCGGGCGCTGCTCAATCTGGCGTGGGGCTTCTTCTCGCCGCAACTGGCGCAAATCGGACCTCTGCGACCTCGGGTGACGCATGCGATTTCGCAGCTCGACGCGGTCAAATGAGCGATCTCGCTACGCCGGGGAAGAGTGTCCTAACCTTACGCATCGTGGCTCCGAAACACTCCCTCCTGAAAGTTGAGCTGAACGCGCTGACGCTGCAGATTCGTCATCACGAAGAGCAATACCGCGCAGGCACTCCCGAGATTCCTGATGCTGTATTCGACGAGTTGATGGATCGTTACTCGGAGTTGGCGACGCAGCTTGAGTTGCCCGAAGACGAGCGCATCGACCGAAAGCCGGGCGCCGAACACACCGAAGGGTTTCACACCGCTGAGCATCGGATCCCGATGCTCTCGCTTGAGAAGTTGTCGCCGAACAAGCGAGGTGGAGATGGCGAGTATTTGCCGATCGGAGGCCAGCTTGAAGCTTGGTTCGATCGAAGGCGCCAAGACTTGGGCCTTTCTGAAGGCGCCCCGCTGTCCGTTGTGATTGAACCAAAGATCGATGGCGTTTCTCTTTCGCTTCACTACGAAGCTGGATCACTTCGGCGCGCTGTGACGCGAGGCGATGGTGAACGTGGCGACGATGTCACGAGGCAAGTCGTCGCATCGCGTGCGGTGCCAACAAAAATCGGCATCAAGGGGGCACTCGAAATCCGAGGCGAACTCTATTGGCCGCGCGAAGCCTTCGACGAGCACAACCGTGATCTCGAACGGCAAGGGCACGAACTGATCGCAAATCCGCGAAATGGATGCGCGGGCCTCATTAAGCGGAAAGACCCAACGGGGCTTGAAGCATTTTCGCTCTCTTCCTTTTTGTATCAAGTTGCATGGAGCGAATATGTTGCGCTGCCGGCAACCCAGTTGGAGCTTCTTCACACGCTAGAGGATGCGGGCGCACCGGTGTATCTCAGCGAGGTTTTCCGAGCGAATTTTCCTGTCGACGCAATAAGATACTGTGCAAGTTACGAATTGAAACGGTCGAACCTGCCGTTCGAAATCGACGGGATGGTCATCAAGATCGACGACCTTCGGACATGGGCGCGCCTTGGCTCTACGGGTCATCATCCGCATTGGGGCATTGCATACAAATTCCCGCCGGAGCGAAAGGCAACCAAACTCCACGCGATTGTCGTGTCAGTTGGAAAATCCGGAAAGCTGACGCCCAATGCCCAGCTTGAGCCCGTGCACCTTTCAGGAACGACGGTTTCGCGCGCATCGCTTCACAACTTCGTCGAGCTTGCTCGAAAAGATGTTCGGGAGGGGGACACGGTCTACGTCGAGAAAGCGGGCGACATCATCCCGCAGGTAGTAAAGGTGAAATTCGACGAGCGCCCGAACAATACCCATTCGTACCCGAAGCCGGAGCGCTGTCCGGAATGCAATACGCCTGTGCTGGAGGAAGATATCTTTCTCTATTGTCCGAATCCCGCGTGCCCCGAGCAGATAAGGGAACGTCTGGTTCACTTCGGGAGTCGGCGAGCGATGGACATCGACGGCATGGGCGAAGCCTTGGTGGATCAACTTGTAAGTAAGCTCGGCGTCACAAGCCCCGATCAAATCTATTCGCTCACGTCGGCACAACTCGAAACGCTCGAGCGCATGGGCAAGAAGAGCGCGGACAACCTGGTCCTTGGCATTGAAATGTCGAAGTCGCGGGGCCTCGCACGCGTGCTTCATGCGCTTGCGATACGTCACGTCGGTGCGACAATGGCAGACGATCTTGCAAACCATTTCGGCACCGCGGCCGAGCTCCTCGCGTTTGCAAAACGATACTCGGAGGGCGACGAATCTGCGATCGAGCAAGTGGCGCCGGAAAAGGGAAGTGGTGCGATTGCGGGCCTTGCGCGTAAATCCGCGGACTCGATTTTTCGCGAACTCGACTCGATTTCGCTCCGAAACGTCTTTGGGGGCCTTGCGCGTGCGTGCGTGTCTCTTGAATCTCGTACGGCGCGCGTCCAAGCCGTCGAGGGTATCGCCGGAAAAACGTTCGTCCTAACCGGAACACTCCCCACGCTCTCGCGTGACGAGGCGGGTAACTTGATTCGCTTGGCGGGTGGAAAAGTAACCGGATCGGTTTCAAATAAGACCCACTATGTTGTGGCGGGTGCAGAGCCTGGAAGCAAGCTAGAAAAAGCCGTTCATCTCGGACTATCCATCCTCGATGAAGCGGCGTTTCTCAAACTGTTAGGTCGTTGACGGATCAGTCGGCTCCAGCGTCGGCGAGCGGAATGGAACCCGCATCGGCATCGCCATTCCCACCATCTTCACCATCGCCCGCGGCATCACCCGCGTCGGTTCTCGGGAGTGGGTAGTCAGAAGGCGCAAGTCCGTAACAAGCCATGAGCGTGACCGCGATCGCGCTCGAGCCAAACAGCGTTCCTACGGCACCGAACTTGAGGGACGACGCCTTCATTTCGGGCACGCTCTTCTCGCAGTGCGGGCAGCGAATGGCGACGCGGGAAAGAAAACCGCCACATGACACACATGATCGAAGCTTGCTCATGGCCACCTCCACGATCCAGGAAAACCCAGGATATGTGATGTCACCCGTTCGGGTGAATCTAAACGTGCGGTCGCCGTTCGGGTGACGCTCCGCGCGTGAACTTCGGAGACCCTCCGTGCGTCTATCTAACTTCACGTACCTAACCCCAACCTTGGAGGATTTCTCAAGATGAATCGCGCGATCGGATTGTTGGTGGCTTTTACAACTGCGTCGTTCGCATCAGGTTGCCTTGACCACATTGTGCATGTTGACGGTCGTGACCCTGTTGTCGATCCAGCGGTCGGAACGGCCGTGCATGCCACGCACACGGATCGGTGTTCGTTTGCGGAACCCAACAACGAACGCGAGCAATCTACGTCCTACGCTCTTGGTGACACGGTGTACGGCTGCATCACCGAAAACGACGTCGATTTTTTTGAATTTCAGGCGCCGGGGGACGTGGCGGGTGGGTATGTGAAGATCGACCTGTCCAATGTCGGCATCACGGGCGCGATTGAGTACGAGGTCTATTCGGTCTCAGACAATGGCCAAATCTTCGGCCATTATGGAAGCAACAACGGGCAAAGCATTGCTGGATATTTCACGGCCGCGGCAGGGGTACGCTACCGCGTAGCTATTCGTACCTTTTCTGGTTACACATCGTCGTACGACTACGATCTCAAGATGGCCTACACGCCCTTCGTCGACGTGTACGAACCCAACGACCGCAGCGAGGAAGCAAAACCCATCCCGGTGGGTGCTCCTATCGAAGCGATGATGTCGGCAGGTCACGAGTTCGCAGACATTTCGTCGGCGGATTTTGAAGATTGGTACAGCGTCGATCTCGCTTCGGGTTCCGTCCATGTGAAGCTCGAAAACGTGCCGAGCGATGTCGCTCTGGCTGTCTCCATGGTCGACTCGAGCGGTAATGAGGTTGGTTCTGGCTACAGCTCGAGTGCCGGCGCTTCCGCTGTCATCAACGCGGATGGCATTGCGGCGGGCACGTACAAGGTGCGTGTGCACCTGTTCTCGGGCGACCCCAAGGTGGTCGGACGAAGCTCACAGTTCGCGGACACGATTACCAAGCCGTACAAATTGACCGTCGGTCAATAGTCGGACGGCGCTGGGAGGGCTGGCGCGTTGCCGGCCCTCGATTTTACAAAAGAAGCGCAGTAGCGTGGCGACTCCGACCGGAGGTCACCTCATGAAGAAGAAGCTCCTCGTTGTCCTTGCGCTCCTTGCGGCAGCCGTAGCTGGAGTTCTCGTTTCGGGCGCCATGCAGCCCGAGAAGTACCACGTTGAGCGCTCGGTCATGATCGCAGCTCCGCCCGATGTCGTGTACGCCGCGCTCAGCGACTTCCGGCGTTTTCCTGAGTGGTCGCCATGGGAAAAGATGGATCCGGGGATGACGAGGACGATGAGTAGTCCGTCGAGTGGTGTAGGTGCGAGCTATGCGTGGAAGGGCGAAAAAGTCGGTGAGGGACGCATGACGATTGTGTCGGCGAAACCGAATGAACTGGTCGACATCAAGCTCGAATTTCTCAAACCGTGGGAGTCGACCGCAGGCGTGAAGTGGACTGTAAAGCCCGAAGGTGCGCTAACGAAAGTTACCTGGGGTATGGACGGAAACAACAATGGCCTGATGGCGAAAACGTTTTCGATGTTCATGAATATGGACAAGATGATCGGCAAGGACTTCGAAAGCGGGCTCGCCGCGCTGAAGGTCTTAAGCGAGAAGGACGCGAAGAATCCACCTGCAACGCCACGAGCGGCCGAAGCCCCCACGCCAAAGTAAGGTTGCCGTGATGCCATGAAGTCCGTGACCGTTTTTGCGGGTGCGAATCCTGGTGTGGACGCGCACTACCTCGAGACTGCGTTTGCGTTTGGCAGGTTGCTGGCGCAATCAAACATGACACTCATTTATGGCGGCGGGGGAGCAGGCCTCATGGGCGCGTTGGCCGATGGCGTTCTTCAAGAGGGAGGTGAAGTTTTTGGGGTCATGCCAAAGTTTCTCGTGGAACGGGAGATTGCGCACCGAGGTCTTACCGAACTCGTGGTGGTCGAATCGATGCATCAACGCAAGGCGGCGATGTCGTCACGAAGCGACGCATTCATTGCGATGCCGGGTGGCGCGGGGACACTCGAGGAGATTTTCGAAGTGTGGTCGTGGAGCCAAATCGGTTTGCTGCCAAAGCCGACAGCGCTCTTCAACGTGGGTGGCTTTTTCGATCCACTGGTTACGTTTTTGGAGCATGCGACCCGCGAAGGATTCGTAAACGCACCCAACATGAGTGCGCTCATTGTGGAAAGCGATCCCGTGCGCCTTGTGGCTCGACTGCGGCATGCGCCCCCTCCACCGGATCGCTGGCAGGTTTCGACCTAGCCGCCTCGACAAGGCCACCGGGCCAAGGTAAACGCGCATTATGCAGCGGTTGTATGCTTTGGGAGCGCTTTCATTCATGGTCGTTGGTTGCGATTCCCTAACTTCGTCACCCGCCGGGAGCGGGACCGTTGGAGTCGATGCGGGGTCATCGTCCGAGGTGAATGGAACTGCTATCCCGGCTGAACCACAGCGTGCCGGCGATCCTTCGAGGGGATACAGCGCACTTGTCAACGAAGGCATCGTTGCGTGCGGCATACCGTGGACCATCTATTCACGCTTTTTTGGCGCGGCGCCCGAGGGCGATCGCTTGCCTGGTCGAACTCGGAAAAACGCGAATCTTCCGTTTGGTCAGACGGCGTTTACAACATCTGCCGGTGTGGAGGTTGTCTCGGCGAATTGCCTCACGTGCCACGCAGGTCACATCAACGGACAATTGATCGTCGGGCTTGGTAACACCGAGCAAGATTACACGACCGACCCTTCGAGCAACGCACGCACGGCGCGGGGCATCGCATCGCAGCTCACGAGTGATCCGAAAGAGATTGCTGAACTTCAAAAGTGGGCAAGCCGCGTTGAAGCCGTGGGCCCTTATTCTGTTCTCGATACCGTAGGTCCCAACCCAGGTGACAATTTTGCGGCCGTGCTCCTTTCGCATCGCGATCCCGCCACGCTTGCTTGGTCAGATACGCCGCTCCTCGATTTGCCGCCGAAAATTGGAGTCCCTCTCGACGTGCCTCCGTGGTGGCGGATGAAAAAGAAGAACTCGATGTTCTACGTCGATGCCGGTCGCGGTGATCACGCACGCATCGAAATGGCAGCAGCTAATCTCTGCACAGACACGGTGGAGGAGGCAAAGAAGATCGATGCCTGGTTTCCGGACGTGCGCGCCTATCTTGCCTCCATCGAGCCGCCGAAGTGGCCGTATTCAATTGATGGCGATCTTGCCCAACGTGGACGCGGTGTGTTCGAAGCAACATGCTCCCGGTGCCACGGCACGTATGGAGAGGGAGGTCGCTATCCGAACGTCTTTCTCTCTCTCGACGATGTAGGCACAGACCCAGTCTTGGCGATCGGCGGTTCTCAATTCGCGGATCGATTCATCGACTGGTGGAAAAAATCGTTCTACGGGGAAATGTCGCGCCTGGAGCCAAAAAAAGGGTACGTGGCACCTCCGCTCGACGGCATTTGGGCTACCGCGCCTTATCTTCATAACGGTTCGGTCCCAACCATCGCGCAATTGTTAGACAGCAAAACACGTCCGAAATTTTGGACGCGCACGTTTATATCCACGGACTACGACGCGGAAGCGATTGGATGGACACACACGGCGCTTGATCATGGCAAGGCGGACGAACCCGATGGGACCGTTCGAAAAAAACTCTACGATACAACGCAGCTTGGCTATGCAAACGGTGGTCACACGTTTGGTGACCAATTTTCAGATTCGGATCGAAGGGCCGTGCTTGAGTATCTAAAGACGTTGTAGCCGGTATCGTAACGAGCTTTTTTCGCTACTTTCCTTCGCGTTGGAGCGTGAGCTTTACGCGCGCGGCGGGCGTGAAGTGATTTGTCTTCCGTCCGTTGACCGTGATCTTGGAACGCTCCTCAACAATGGTGAGCGCCACAACGTGATTCTTTACCGGCCCGACGGTGACCCGCGCGATGCTCATCCATCCCTGAACGTTGCCGCCAAGAAGACCGCCAAGCACCCCAAGCGGATTCGCTTCGCCCGGCTTGCCTTCAAAATAACGCAGCAGATCGGCATGCGCACCGGGGGGCACGTCGCTGTCTGCATTCAACTTTACGCGAACGATGTTCCCGGCGCGCGCCACGAGGGTGCCCTCGAACTCCGTTGGTTCGGCGGCCTTGGCATCCATCACCTTGAGGTTCTTGCACGTACCCTGAGCACGCGCGCTCAAAGAGTTCATGGGCACGCTTCTCGTCCTTGGAGACGCCTTCGCCCTGGTAGTAGAGGGCGCCAAGGTTGTTGCAGGCGACGAGGAGTCCTTTGTCGCATGCACGTTCATACAACCTTGCTGCCTTGGTCTCGTCCTTCGCCATGCCTTCACCCGATCGCGCAAGCACCGCCAAGTTGTTGCACGCCTCTGCGTGTCCCGTGTCGCACGCCCGTTCATAAAGGGCGACCGCCCGCGTCACGTCTTTTGTGACACCTTCGCCATTTGCGTACATCACGCCAAGGTTGTGGCAGGCGTTGGCAAACGCGGCCTCGCACGCCCGGCCGTAAAGCTCAATGGCGCGTGACTTATCTACTGCCACTCCGCGACCGGTGTCGAACGAGTACGCAAAGTAAAAGCAACCTTCGCTGTCACCTTTGTCGCACGCGCGTTCAAATGCCTTAACGGCGCGGATATCATCCAGTTCCGTGCCCATCCCTTTTGCGAGATGAATTCCCCATTCCGTGCATGCACGCGGGTGGCCGCTTTTGCATGCGTGCTCAAATGATTTTGCGGCTTCCGAGTGATTTCCATCTTTATGGGCTTGCACCCCGGCCTCATAAATCTTGGAGAAGGCTTCCGGATCGGGAGGCGCAACTGCGCTTGGCGAGGGCGCCGAAGGTGGTGGTGGCTGCGGCAAGCCACCACAGTTTGCGAGCAACGAAGCGAGGAAAAGGAGGGGGCCGCTCTTCATGTGCCGAGAGTATCCGCTGACGAAGGTGGAAATCGTTGCTTTTTTGCTGAAGCGAAGAGCGCTGTCGGTCGAACTCAACGCGAGCATTCGCCTCACTGCGAAATCATCGCAAAAATGTGCGCTTGCCCTGAAGAATGGGTCATCCTCGACCGTACGTGTCGTTCCCACGAATCGAAACGAGGTAACGATGTCAATAGGCGTCCTCCGAGCATCCGCCGTCGCATCCATCTTGTTGGGAATTCAATTTGCCGAGACGGGTTGCACCCATGCCGATGTAGACGAACGGGTCGGCACACAATCATCGGCAGTTGTCGGAGCGTGGACGACCACGGCGACAAGTCTCGGAAGCCCACGCAGCGAGTTCTCTGCCAACGGGTCGGCCATTTCGCTCAAAAATGGCGACGTGCTTTTCGCGGGAGGCGTGACGACCGGCGGTACTGCGGCGAGCGCGGTCGACATGTTTACCGGTCAGGCATTTACCCCTAAGGCCCCCCTTCCGACCGCGCGCGGCTACGGCGGCACCATTGGTCTTGATGACGGGTCCGCCCTGTATGCGGGTGGGGGGAGCGTTACGATCGGTCCCGTGACAACGGCGCAGAGCATTGTCGATCGCTGGACCCCTACCATGCAGAGTTGGCAGATCGTGGGCATGCTTCAGGCGGCAAGGCACCGCCCAAGCGCGACACGCCTTAGCGATGGTCGCATTCTGCTCGCGGGAGGGTCTGCCTCGGGCAATGGGATCGAACTTGGGTCCGCCGAGCTCTTCAACCAAACGACGAATGCGATCACTTCCACGACGGGGACCTTCACACCCGTGCGAACCGGAATCATCGCGGGTCTCTTAGCAGACGGCAAAGTGGCTCTCATCGGCGGACAAAATACGCCCGGCGCTGCGCTTACGCTTCTTACATTCGATCCAACGACCCAACTGTTTACCAACGGTCCTAGCCCCAACACGCCGCGATTTGCGCATGCGGGCGCGCGTCTTCCGGATGGTCGCATTCTTTATTGCGGAGGCTGCACGGCTCCGCAGTTGTGCCAGGGTGCGTCGCTCAGCACGTGCGAGATCTTCGACGGGACGTCCGTTACGAACACGGGATCGATGGCACAGCCCCGAGGGTTGTTCTCGATGATCACACTCGCAACGAACAGGGTGCTTGCAGTGGGAGGCGCTTCCGCAAACGCGACGATCCCAGCAAGCGCAGAGATCTACGATCCTACCACCGGCATGTGGACCTCCACGGGGGCACCGGCCACGGCTCGCTTCGAAACGGGTATTTCGCTTCTTCCCGACGGTAAAGTTCTCCTTGCGGGAGGTCGGTTCGGCGGAGTGGGCACGGGGAGCACGTGGATTTCGAGCGGAGAGATCTACGATCCCGGCACGCCGGTTGTTTGTAGTGTGCCGCAGATCGACGGCACAACGAATACGCTAGCGGACGGAACTGCGTGCGTAGGAGGCACATGCCAAACGGGTGTGTGTGTAGCTGCGAACGATGCCGGTGCGGACGCAGCGGATGCAAGTTCAGACTCGGGATCCGACGCGGGTGCATTGGATGCTGCACTCGACGCAACGAGCGATGCTTCCAGTTCGGACGCGTCCGACGCGGGTGCAGAAGTTTCAAGCTCCGACGCCACGGCAGATGCCACCGAAACGTCGACCCCCGATGCAACACCTGATGCGAGCATGGATGCGTCCGACGCGACTTCCGAGGCCGCGTCCGACGCGAAACCAGATGTGCTTCCGTTGCACGATGCCTCGGATGATGGCCCGGGCCCGGCAAAAGACGCTGCATCGGACACAGGCAGTCAAAATGTACCTGACGTGGTTACATCCGATGCGGGCGCGGCCGACAGTGCCGCCACGCCATCACCCCCCGAAGACAGCGGCTGCCAGTGCCAAACGGCGGGACCACGCTCAGCATCCACCTCGTCACCGATGGCGGCTCTTATGTTTGGATTTGTTACGTTGTGCGTGCAAAGAGTGCGGTCTCGATCGCACTCCGTGACTTCTCGAAGCCGATAATGTCGCCACGCAAATCGTCGAGCTTGGGCGTCGCATGATGTGGCGCCTTCACAAACTGGTCATATACTTATGACCATGAAGCCGATTCGTTCAATGCCGGCTGGCGAGTTCAAAGCGAAGTGCCTCGAAGTTCTCGATCGCGTCGCAAAAGAGGGTAGCGCTTACATCGTGACGAAGCGTGGACGACCGGTGGCGAAGGTGGTGCCCCTCGACGCCGAAAAAGCGCGACCCCTACGGGGGAGCGTTACCTACTTGGCCGATATTGTGGAACCACTCAATGATGAGTGGCCTGTCGACGAATGATCGTGCTCGATACGCACGCGTGGATCTTTCTTGCAGACGATCCGAAGCGTCTTGGGAAAGCAGCTCGACGCGCCCTTGCAAAGGCCGACCGACTCGGCCTCGCCGCGGTGAGTCTGTGGGAACTCACGTTGCTGGTCGAGAAACGGCGGCTCGCGCTCGATAGGGAGCTCCTTCCATGGATGCAAGACGCCTTGTGCGAGCCGCGCCTCGAGCTTCTTCCTTTGACACCCGCGGTCGTCGCGACGGCGCATCAACTCCGAGGCGCATTGGACGGCGATTCCGGGGATCGACTCATCGTCGCGACGGCGATCGTCGAAGGTGCAAAATTAGTATCAAAAGACGCGCGGATCACGCAGAGCGGCGTCGTGCCGGTCCTGTGGTAAGGGTCCCTCACAAGCCCCATGGCGGGCCCAACCACAGATTTGCGCGCCACAGAGGATTCGAACCTCTGACCTTCGGCTCCGGAGGCCGACGCTCTATCCAGCTGAGCTAGTGGCGCGTGGGGGCCGATGTGTACTGCGTCTACGCGGCACCGTCCACTTGAGGCCACGGCGTTTATTGAAGGCAATTGTCGACGTGAACCTACTCACCCGTCCAGGTGGCCGAAACATCGGCGTGATTGCAGCCGGCAGGTAGACGATCCGAAGTCCTTTGCTACACTCAAAATCGTGGACGTTGTCCTCCGCAAACTCGGCAAGGGTTCCAGAGCCGTTTCGGGCCGCCTCGTACGTGCGCCGCGAAAGGGCTCCGTTGTGGTCATTGAATTCCCCGACGGCATGCACGAGTACGTGACAACGCCCGTGAAACGTGTGCTTCGGCTTGCAGGGCGCGACGTTTTTTACATCGAAACGGTCAACAGCCGTTACCGCCTCGAGGTTCGCACCCGTGGCGACGCCCTTGCGGAAGCGAACGCCCAAAACGAAGGTTGAGCCGCTCAAGCCTATTTGCTTCGCGGCGTTGGAATGGCATGCTCGCGCGCTCTTCATCGCGAGGTATATGTCATGGGTAAGCTCGACCGTCGTAAGTCCGCAAAAATGCGCCGCCGTAAGGGGCAGGCGAAGAAAAAAGCGCGCGCGAAGCGTTTGCGCGAGGTCAAGAAGCCAAAGATGGGAAGCCCGTCGAAAAGGCCGGCCGCACGCAAGTCGTCCAAAGCTCCTCCCGCCGCCGGCTAGCGCGTTCCGATACCCTCGAAAGGGCTACTCACCCCCGCTCGCGCCAATGACAAGCGTTGGAAATTGCGCCGGCCTCGTCGGCGCTTGCTGTCCCTCGTACAGCACCGATTCACCCAATAGGCCGAGCTCACCTTCAGACCGTCGCTCGTCGACCAGTTTCCACTCACCGCTCTTCGTTCGCCAGTGCTGACGAAGAGTCGTTGACTTGAGTTCCTGCTCGTCGACGCGATACCAGGCAACGCGCACCAAGATGTCAGCGTCGTCGCTACCTTTTTGTAACTTCACCCCCGCCATTTCAACGTCGGCGATGCGGATCTTGTTGCCCCAGTATCGTCGACCTCGAAGAAACTCGTCTCGCTTATCAGGCATCACTTGTTCGACCGCGAGT
>JAHFDX010000302.1:1759-5378 GCA_023248785.1 Myxococcales bacterium | reverse complement strand
GCAACATGCCAGGCTCTCGCCGTCGCCCAGATCCTTCGTGAAGAAGGAGGTGCGCAACATGCTTGACGGCGTTCTGCACCTTTTTCAGCGAAGGTCTTACCGCGACGTGCTGATCGATATTGTTGATATCGCCATCGTCTCGTTTCTCATTTATCGCGCGTTGCTCGTCCTTCGGGGCACTCGCGCGCTGCAGGTAGGAACGGGACTCGGAATTCTCTTTCTCTTTTATGTGCTTGCAAAGTGGGCGGGCCTTGCAACGCTATTCAGTCTTCTTTCGTCATTGCTCACGTCTGTGATCCTCATCGTCGTCGTTGTCTTTCAGAATGATATTCGGCGCGGTTTGATGCGAGTGGGTTCCAACGCCTTTTTTCTCGGACTCTCGCGACAGCAGGAGACCAAGGTGGTCGACGAAGTGGTTGCGGCCGCAACCGAGCTCGCCCGCCATCGCATGGGTGCCCTTATTTGTTTTGAGCAAGAAGCGAATCTTGATGAGTTCGTTGTCTCGCCGGGCGTCACCATTGACTCAAACGTCAACCGCGAGCTTTTGGTTGGTCTGTTCGTTCCCGAGAGCGTCAACAAGCTTCACGACGGTGCGGTTCTTATTCGTAACTTGCGAATTGCAAAAGCAGGCGTCTTCTTTCCAATGCCCGACGATCGCTCGCTCGATCCGGCATTAGGCTCGAGGCACCGCGCCGCTCTCGGCATTACGGAGGAGACCGATGCAGTCGTCGTGGTTGTTTCGGAGGAGCGCGGAACCATTAGTTTTTGTTTTAACGCAAACATCGTCACGAACCTCGATGGGCCATCGCTTCGGCAAGCGCTGCTTGAACTTTTTGGCGATCGCGCTGTGGTCAAGGCGTCGAAGAAAACGCCTGCAAAGACGGGCGCGCGCCTTTCTGTCGCACCCCCGCCCCTTGCACCGTCAATGGATGCACGAAAAACGGTACCTCCACCAAAACTCGTTCCCGGTTCGCCTGTTGCGAGGCCAATGGCACCCGCAAAGCCCGTTGAGCCAATGACCCGTGGTCCCGACAAGCCAAACGAGGACGCGTAAATGGCACTTGCGAGAGCGGGAAAGCTCGTATCAGAGAACCTATTTCTCAAGGCATTTTCATTTGTATCCGCACTGGTTCTTTATTCGCTCGTGCACACGTCGCAAGATGTTCAGCGCACCGTTCTGGTCAACGTAACCGTTGAAACGCCGCCAGATAGCGTTGGACGCGTGCTCATCACTCCGGTGCCCGCACAAGCGCGCGTTACGCTGCGAGGTCCGAAAACGCTAGTCGACGAAGTTCGCGCAGAAGATTTGGGCAGCTTTCAACTCGACGTTCGGCGCGGAACGGAAACGCGCGCGACCTTCGATGCATCAGCACTGCACGTTCCTGCGGGGGTTAAGGTGGAAGCAGTGGACCCGCCCGTCGTCGAGCTCGCCTGGGAAGAGCGCGTGGGTCGAGATTTGCCTGTTCAGGTGAGTGTGGTTGGCGGCTCGGCGCCCGGATTTAAGACGCGTGGATTGCCCGTAGCGGACCCGCCGAACGTGCACGTGCGAGGGCCCAAGAGCGAAGTCTCGAGTTTGCAATACGCGAGGGCAGAGGCATTTGATCTCGCGGGGCTGGGCGAGGGCAAGCACACGCGTCAGCTCGCGGTGGAGCGCCTAGGTCCGCTCGTCTTGGTCGAACCCGCGAGGCTGCTTGCCACGGTTGAAATTGCGCGCGAGTTGACAGAGCGCCTCTTTTCACGCGTCGCGGTGTTTGTCGTCGGACACCCGAAGGCGCGTGCGCATCCACACGAGGTGGATGTGCGCGTCTCGTGTCCCCCCGAGGTTACGCGTGGCCTTCGGAGTGAGTTACTCGTACCACGTGCACAACTCGTGAATCCGGGCGAACATGGTAGCGAATCAGTAGAACTAAAGTTGACTGCTGAGCGTTGCGAAGTCGTCCTGATACCCTCGACGGTTGTAGTTCGTTGGTAGCGCGGTGGTAGTGCGTCATGAGGACGTGACCGGAAGGAACAAGCGACAATGATCTTAGGGAAGCGCTTTGGTTGGTCTCTAGCTGTGGCGTTAGCCGTCGTACCCAAAGGCGCGGTTGCAGTCGGTGGCCGATCGTTTGTACTCGATGCGCTTGATAAGCTGCAGGGCGGCGAACTGAAGGGAGTCAGCGTCGGTTCCGACGGAATGGTTCGCGCTGGATGGTCGCTTAGCCAAACGAATCTGGACGGTTCGTCGGCTGTGCTTTCGGTGCTTCGAACGGCGAACGAAACGCTCGTCGGAAACGGGGGTGATGGAAAAATCCTGCGCGTAAAGGGAGATCGTATTGCGGGCACGCTCGACACCAAGGAGCTTGCGGTAAGCGTGATCGCGGCCGTTGGAACACGTGTCATTGTCGGCACAATTCCGAACGGAAAATTGTTCGAGCTCAAGGGCGATGCACTTTCGCCATTTGCAACTCTCCCGGACAATGCGCACCCTTGGGCCATCGTCGCAGATCCCAAACAGGGGGGCGCAATGTTCGTTGCCACGGGCCCCGATGGGAAGCTGTTTCATGTCGATCCCAAGGGAACGCCGAGTGTGTATTACGACAGCGACGAGCCACATCTCGTGTCGCTCGCCGTGGTCGACCGCGAACTGCTCGTAGGTTCGAGTGGCAAGGGTCTCGTCTACCGCGTGAGCGCGCTCGGGCATGCGCGCGTGGTCTACGATTTTCCCGGCGAAGAGGTGCGCGCGATCGTCACCGGCCCGCGAGGCAGCTGGTACACCATCGTCAACGAATACACAGATCCAGCTCCCTCAAAGGGCCTGTTGGTGCGCGTATCCCGAAGATCGGGCCGCGGTTCCTTGTATCGGTTCGACGCCGCGGAACGTCCCGAGAAGCTCATGGCTCACACCGAGTTTGCCTACTCGGCGCTTGCGGTCGACGCCGCGGGCGATGCGTATGTCGGAACTACAAATGAAGGTCGTGTGTATCGCGTGGATGATTCGCACGCGGTGTCTCTTGTCGTCGACACAGATGAGCGCCAGGTTGCCCACGTATCGCTTCAAGGTAACGAACCCACCCTCGTCAACAGCGACCCGAGCGTCTTTCATCGCGGGCTTGGCAAGGCCTCCGAAGCGACATGGTCGAGCAAGGCAATGGACTGTGGCCTTCGCGCGCGCTTTGGGCGTCTCACGGCGAACACTTCAGGGGTTGTGGAGTGGAGCGCGCGGTCGGGCCATACGCAGACACCCGACCCCACGTGGAGCGCATGGACACCGGTTGGCACAGACGGCGCGCTCAAAGTGCCGCCCGGGCGATTTCTGCAGTTGCGAGCACGCTTTCGCGATGCGCGTGTGAGTTTTGGAAACATCGCTGTTACATTTCAGACAGACAACCTACGTCCCGTCATCACAGAGGTGACGGCAGTTCCGAAGAGTCTTGTACGCGAAACCCGAGAAGGCCTTGTCGCCAGCGGAGCGGAGCCACCTAAACACGATACCGCCGTGCGTGTTGCTTGGAAGACGGACAATCCTGATCAAGACACGCTTCGCTATCGATTGTGGTTCCGTCGCGAAGGTCAGCCATTGTGGCGGCCGCTTCTCAAGCCCGACGAGTACACAGTCCGAACCGATCAAGACTGGGAC
>JAHFDX010000302.1:0-1749 GCA_023248785.1 Myxococcales bacterium | reverse complement strand
CCCGTATCCGCGTTGAAGCGACGGACGAGTGGGTGAATCCTCCCGCGGAAGGCCTGTCGCACACGCTCGAGTCGCAGGTTGTTGTTGTTGACAACACCGGTCCTGTCATTGAGGGGCTGCGTTACGTCAATGGCGAGCTCTCGGGCACAGCCCGCGACTCCCTCAGTTCGGTTGCGCGCGTCGATTACAGCATCGACGGCCGTCCAGATTGGCGTCCGCTCTGGCCCAAAGACGGAATCTTCGACAGCGATCACGAAGGTTTCGTCGGCGCGATTCGATCAGCACTGGGCCCAGGCCCGCACATCCTTGCAGTTCGTGCCGTCGACGTCGTCGGCAACGTAACGATCGCCGAGCTTGAGGTGCGCTGACGTAGGCGGCATGGCCTGTGAATGAACCATTGCGAGATCCTTGGTTGGGGGACGTTTCGACGTTGGCGAGCAGATGCGATCACCAGGCTTTTTCCACGTGATTATGAAAAAACGCGCCGACGGCGTGCGGGTTCGAGGGATCGCAACTTTTTGCGCCCTCTCTGGCGGAGCTGTCCTGGTTGGCTGCAGCTTGGCGTTGGTCACCGCGTCGGACGGAGGGGATCAAAACAGCGGAACGCCGGTTCTATCCGAGATTGATGCGGCAACAGGTGGCTCCATCAACTACGTGGACGCCGTCCCCGCTGACGCTGCGTTTGCCGATGCGGCGGCGACCCTTCCGCGTCATGTCCTCTGCGAGCGTTCTATCGAAGAGTGCAGCATGTACGCGGCCGACGGTGGCTGCACTCTCCAAGGCGTGAGTGGAGCGTGTCGCCTGCAAGCAGGACGAACCACGTGTGCCACCCTCGGGCCGGGTGGTGACGGCTCGCCGTGCCGGAAGTCCGACGATTGTGGAAGTGGATTTGATTGCACGCAGAAGGGAGTTTGTCGCCCCTATTGCTGCAGAGGTACTTGCGAATTGGGATCACGAAGTGCGTGCACCATTGAAACTGCGCTTTCCGATCCGTCGCTTCGCCTTCCGGTATGCGTGTCGCTTCGAACGTGCACGCTTCTTTCGATGTCGACCTGCGCGAAGGACGAAACGTGCAGCGTGGTGGGGGGTAACGGCGATACCATGTGCGTTGGTGTCGGACCGCGCAAAACGGGCGAACCGTGCGATGACGATTTATGCGCCCGCGATCTTGTGTGTCTTGGCCAGTTCGGAAGCCGCAAGTGTTTTGCACTTTGTCGAACGAACGACAGCAAAGCATGTGGCAGCGGAGGCACATGTCGTTCAAGCCAACCCACGTTCGCGACACCTGAGATCGGAATCTGTGAGTAGTGCCTCGATTCAATTGAATCGAGGCACATGACAAAGTCACCTCGATGGACTCGCGGTACTAGGTCAATCCCGGCGAGATGCGACGCGAACCCGTTCTAGCACTCGCCTCAGTTGACGCCGCCCGCCGCGCCTTCGGCTGCAATAAGGCTCTGAAGAACTTTCTTAATCCCCGCAACGTCGTCTTTGGTAAGCGGGTCATAGAACCGCGGAGCTGTTCGAGTTGCCGCCGCACCGGGGATCGGAACTGTGTTCTTGCCAGAAATAAAGAAGCCGTAGAAAACGGGTGCGTCGCTGTCAACGTCGAGCGCCGCCACTCCCGTCGTGAGGTCCTTTGGCGTCGCTGCCCATTCTTTGAGTTGAAAGGTGTTATTGCTGTCGCGTTGCACTTCGTACGCGAAGTAGCCGTGCCTCTTTCGCAGCGAAGGCATAGGGGGACCCCAG
>JAHFDX010000301.1 GCA_023248785.1 Myxococcales bacterium | reverse complement strand
CTCAATCGCCCCGCCTTTCGCCCAAATCGGCTTACCCGCAAAAAGGCCCGTCAACACGCCAATGCCCGCCGCGGAAGCGTATGCCAACCATCCTGCAGCAAGCGTCATGTGCAACCCGAAGAAAAGTGCTGATGCCGCGGCGGCACCGACCAACAAGCCGACGAGTGCACCGACCAAAAGACGCCCAATCATGATTCCTTTGTACCCCCAAATACGTCGCGCCCAAATGCGTCGCGAAGCCGGTGCGCAAGACGAGTTCGCCGATCGTCGCGTCTCTCCTCCCCGACCGCCAGTCGAATCGCACGCGGATCGGCGACAAGCACCACAAGGCGCTTTCCACGCGTTACAGCTGTATAGAGAAGGTTGCGCGAGAGCATGACGAAGTGGGTGGTGAGAAGTGGAATGACGACCGCCGGATATTCGCTGCCCTGCGATTTGTGCACACTGCATGCATATGCCAACATCAAATCGTCGAGATCGGCACCTTGGTATGCCACTTCTCGGCCATCGAATGTGACACGCACGGTACCCTCGTCACGTTCAATTCGCGCAACGAGGCCCATGTCTCCGTTGTAGACATTGCGATCGTAGTCGTTGCGGAGCTGCATCACCTTGTCACCACGCCGAAACGTGCGCCCCCCTCTCGTGATTCCCTCTCCGGTGGGATTTAGAGCGGCCTGAAGTGTTTCGTTCAGAACGATCGAGCCAAGAGGCCCTCGATGCATCGGCGTAAGCACTTGAATGTCGGTTACCGGATCGAATCCGAATCGGTGGGGGATTCGCTTGGTGACTAGTTCAACAACCGTGTCTCGCGCGGCATCCGGGTCCGTTCGGTCGATGACGAAAAACTCACCGGTGTTGCCGGGGGACGACTCGGGCAAATAACCATGCAGGATTTTGTGCGCATTCGTCACGATGTCGCTTCCGCTGCTCTGACGAAAAATGCGCGCAAGTTTTGCCGTTGGGAAACACCCAGACTCGATCACATCGCGTAACACCGCCGCGGGTCCAACACTTGGCAACTGATCGACGTCGCCCACCAGCACGAGCCGTGTTCCATTCTTGACGGCATCAAGCAATGCATCGGCAAGCGACAAATCGACCATCGAACACTCGTCAACAATGAGCACGTCCGCGTCGAGTGGCACATCGCGATGGCGCGCAAATTTGCCGCGCCTTGGCTCGAACTCAAGGAGGCGATGAATGGTCAATGCCTCGCGCCCGGTACTCTCCGTCATTCGTTTGGCGGCGCGTCCGGTCGGCGCGACAAGCTGCACGCGAAGATTCGCGCCTTGCACCATCGCAATGACGGCCCGCACAATCGTTGTCTTGCCAACGCCCGGTCCGCCCGTAATCACCGTCACCGCCGAGCGCACCGCGAGCTCAATCGCGGCTTGCTGTTCGTCCGACAGGCGCAATGTCGACTGCGCTTCAAATCGCTTCAGTGCATCGTCTAATTTTTCTACGGTGCGCACGTTCGCGGATGCGAGGTCCCGCAAACGATGTGCAACGCGCACCTCCGCTTCGAACGACAACCGTGCGTAAACCGCGTCCGTACCGTCGCGATTCTCTCTCACCAAGATTTGTTGGTGCACAAGCAGCGCGAGTGCATGGGTCATCGGCTCAAGCAGCACACCGTCGGGCGACAACAGCGCGAGTGCCTTTTCAATGAGCACCGAAGCCGCGGTATACACGTGGCCCGCATCAAGTTCATCACGAACCGCTTGTACGAGAGCTGCGCGCCGCCGGTCCATCGAGTCGCGTCCGATCCCCACTTCCTGCGCGATGCGATCGGCCGTTTTGAACCCCACGCCCGGAATCTCGATCGCGAGTCGATAGGGATCATGCCTCACGATGTGTGACGCCTGTGCTCCGTAGCGACGAAAAATGCGTTGGGCGAGCGCCCAGCCCACGCCTTGCGCCTGAAGCGAAACCATCACGTCGCGCGTCGCGCATTGCTCAGTCCACGCCTTAGCAATCGTTCTTGCGCGATGTCGGCCCACACCTGACACTTCGGTAAGGCGTTCCGGATTCTCATCCAAGACTTGGAGCGTTCGAAGTCCAAAGTGGTCAACGATTTTCTGCGCGTACTTCTCCCCGACCCCCGGAATGCGACCTGACCCTAAGTACCGCCGCAACCCAACGAGCGTGGTAGGTGTGAGTTCCGTGAGTGAGGCGGCGCGAAAGCGTCGACCGTACTTGGCGTCGACCTCGAAGTGTCCTGTCACACGCACGCACGTACCCTCCGCAACACGGGGAAACGTGCCAACCAGCGCCAGCTTCGTCTCCCCGTCGCGAAGAGCGAGTTGAAGCACGCGAAATCCGTTCGCTTCGTTTTCGAACGTGATGCGAGCAACCTCGCCTTCAATGGTCTGTTCGGCCGTGCCAGACACCGCCCGACGCTAGTACGAACGGGCGGCTGACGTCTGGTTTTTTGAACGGCGGCGTTACTTCAACTCGTCGAGTCGAACGTACATGCGCACGTCTTGATCAACAGGAACTGTCGTGTACGGATACGATGAAACAAAGAGGAGGATTTCACCGCCCGCGGGGACCAAGGGGCGAGCGCTAATGCCGCCATCGTCCTTAAGACCGAACCCGTTGTAGAGACCGGAATCGAGCGCGCAGTATGTGCTCGACGTGCAATAATCACCTGCCGTGCACGTTGCCCAATCGGTGACTGGATTTGGTGTTGGCGGATACGCGTACAACATCATTCCGTTGGTACCCGCATCCCACTGCGGCGTGCCCCATATCGTAACAAGGGCCGCCTTGCTGTTTGAGTTGCGAACTTTGATGTACGCATAGACAACATTGTAACCGGAACCGTACAAATAGCACCCACCGTCGGTCGCGTTCTGCACCACGCGTGGCGTCGAACCCGTGAGCTTAAAAGCCGTGCCGTATGCGTCGCCGATGTTCGTCGGGATCAGCAATTCCGTCGGCGCAGACACGCACGTGAGCGAGTAGTTGCCCCAGGAACAACCACCCGGACCGCCGTCGGCCGGCGGGTCGTCGCACTTTCGCGTGCGGCCCGTGCCGGCGTCGCACGAAAGGGCTTCGGCATACTCGATGAACCCCGGTTCACACGCGTTCGCCGGTTCGGAGCACAAGCCCACGACTTTCGTGCACGTGGATGTGCATTGCACCTGCCTCTGTCCGCAATTGCCGCATCGCTCGAGAAATGTCGTGCCGGCCACGCAGCCGTCCTTCACTTCGCCATTGCACGACCCCCAAGCCTGCCACACTGGGCCGGCACCGAGATCCAAGCAAATGCGCATTTGCGTGCCGCAGAACCCACACGGCCTTTGTTCAATGGTTCCGGGTGTGGCGCACGGAGATCCTTGCGGAGCAAGGGCATCGGCAGCATCCCCGCTGAGCGCATCCGATCCATCGGCGTCAGAACCATCGACAACATCGGGCTTCGCGTCGATGACATCGGAGCCGGTGTCCATTACAGTCGCGTCCGCATCGCCGTCTTTGGAGGTCACGGTCGCATCTGCGTCAGGGTGATTGCCCGTTCCTGTATCGCCCACATCAGACGCCGGATCACCCGAATCCAGCTGCTCGGTGACGGCCGTGCAAGCGCTCGCAGCCATCGAAAAAGCCGTAAAGATAATAGCCAATCTCATTCGAAGCCGTGCAATACGCATTGCGCCCTCGCGTACCATTATGTTGTCCGGCACGAAACAAACATTTCGCGAAATCGTACGGCGCCGGAGATATTGAAACGCCAAAAATCCCGGGGGGTTGGCCGCTAATTGGCCTGGTCTGTCCGAGCGAACAGGGCAGCCGAATCCGGATAGGGCGGATAGTACGAGTAGCTATAGTCCGCGACGTACACGACAACGCTCGCGCCGGGTGCGAGCGTGACTTTGTCGGTAAGACCACCACCATCGGTCGTTGTGTAAAATGCAGCAAACGCGGTAGTAGGTACGCCACTGCAGGCATAGTACTGCGAGCAATTTCCGCCCGCATAGCGAGAGCAGTTCGCGTAGGAGGGAGGAGGCAACTGCGCGCCGTTGTACATGGTTAGTTTAATGTCGGTCGCGGGCGTCCCTGTAGACGCTGCGCCCGCCCAAAGAGTCGCAACGACTGTCTTGGCGGTCGTGTTCGTGACCTTCACGAGTCCGGCCCGGTCCGCGTAGGAAGATCCCGCGTCGTAGGTGTACACGGTGCAATTTGCGCCACCGTCATTTGCGTATGACCGGTACACCTCAATATTTTGCTGCACGAATGGCACCGTCAGGCCCACCGCTTGACCGACGACGTTCGAAACTTCCAGAGTCGTGAGCGGACCGCGACAATCTGCCGAGTACGCGCCCCACGTGCACCCACCTGGACCACCATCCGCACCGCCGTCAGCACTCGGCTGTTGGCACGTGCGAACACGTCCGGCATCCGCGCCGCACGAAAGGCCATCGGTGTATTCCATGAGGCCAGGCTCGCAGGCGTTCACCGGCTCGTTGCTGCAAATGCCCTCAATCCACGTGCACGTTGCCACGCATGTACGTTGCACCGTTCCGCAAAGCCCGCACGGCGCCGTTGCCGATGTGCCCGGAACACAGCCGCCATCCACTTCACCGACGCATGAACCCCACGTCTGCCACACCGCTCCGGCGCCCGTATTGAGGCAGACGCGGCTTTCTGTTCCGCACAAACCGCACGCGCGCTGCTGCACGGTGCCCGCGGGCAAGCAGGGCGTTCCCGGTGGATCCACAGCTGAATCATGCGCGTCGGATGCATCGCGCGCATCACCCGCGTCACCGTCTGCGCTCAACTTCACGTCGCCTGCGCCGCCATCCGTATCTGGAGCCGAAGTTGAATCCGCGTCCCCAGAGGGAGCATCTTTGTTCGTCAACGGTGTCGCGTCGACCGTGGCGTCGGAAGGGACCGGATCCGAAGTCACGTTATCGAGAACAGAACCTTCTGCTCCGCACGCGAACACGGCACCCACGCACCCCGCGCTGAACAAGCCCCAAACGCCGTACGTCTTCAAACCTTGCATGACCACCACTGTCTTTTGCGCCACCCGGCCCGGGTTGATGACCCAGGATCTCCACTCGTGCAAGGATTGAATCGTACCAACGGCAAAAAAATAGGCCAGCTCGAGCGTGTCGAGCTGGCCTATTCACAGCGAAACAGATTGCAAAGGAGACGGTGCTCCGTCTGCTTAGAAGTCGCCGTGGCCGTGACCTGCGTGGCCGCCGCCCGCCGATGCCTTCTCGTCCTACGGACGTTCGGCAACCAAGCACTCGGTGGTCAGCATCAGGCCTGCAACGCTCGCCGCATTCTGAAGCGCCGTACGGACGACCTTGACCGGGTCGATGACGCCCATGCCCAGGAGGTTACCGAACTGATCGGACGCCGCGTTGTAGCCGAAGTC
>JAHFDX010000300.1:3612-5399 GCA_023248785.1 Myxococcales bacterium | reverse complement strand
CATTTGATGGGGACGTTTGAATGGTCATAGAAGCGAACGATGTGTGGATTCGGCGCCGGGTACGTAAGAGTACGCAGGACATCTGCCTCGCGCCGAAAGCGTTCGAGCGCGTCCGCAGTGGTCGCATCGGGTCTTAGCAACTTGACGATGACGGGCACGCCCTCGCACTGGGCGCGGTAGACCCAACCCTGGCCACCCTCGGCTACGAGATCCGAAAGGATATACTTTGCTCCGTGTACACCGAGCAACGTTAGGCCATCGAGGGCTCGGTGTAGCGCTGTGAAGCGCGGATCGAGCATCCTTTGATGCTAGTGGAACTCCGCGGAAAAGGTGAATCCGGCTTCGATGTTAGATTCCCGCTAATTTCGCGAGGAGCTCTTTGTTCGCATTGGCTCCAACGTGGCGGCCGATTTCTTTGCCGTCGCGGAAGGCGACAATGGTTGGCACGCCTCGGATGCTGAACTTGCTGGGTGTGGCGGGCGAATCGTCGATATCAAGCTTGCCCACCTTGACCTTGCCGGCGAATTCGGTCGCAAACTTTTCGACCACCGGAGCGAGCGCTTTGCAGGGCCCACACCAGACCGCGCTGAAGTCCAACAAAACGGGCACGCTGCTTTTCAAGACCTCGGTATCAAAGTTGAGGTCGTTGATCTCAAGAACGCTTCCGGCCATAGCGAATACTCCTTGGTTTTGACGAGACGGACGATTGAGAGTCCTAGGATAAACACGATGCGGCTAGTGCGCACCTGCCTCGCGCGAAGTTTTTGGCCGTACGATCTCGTCGGGTTTTGCGGGAGTGGTATTTGAGGGCGCAGGTTTCGATGGTGGAGGTGCGTGATCCTGATTCGTTAAGTACTCAATTCCACGCTCGATCGCACGGCTGAGCTCATCGGTTCGGGCTCTGATCGATGCATGAACTTGTGTGCCCTTGGTCTCTGCCTGAAACGCATCGATCAGGGGACCGAAGCCGCCGAGGCGAAACATCCAATTTTGAGAAAACTTGAGGCGTTGTGCGAGCAAAAACTTTGTTAGCTCATCGCACGAAGCCGTGCTCTCGCACTGAAACGTGGCCGAGATCTCGCTTCGCGACTCGGCTGCGTCCGTCGAAAGCGCGATCCCGGCCGAATCGACTCCGAGCACGCCTACCATCCGAAGATTCGATTCATCACTTCCGAGCTCTTCGTTCATCTTCTGTCTCTCGCGCTCGCGAACTGATTTGGGCAACACAATGGTTGCGACAAACGCCTTCTTCGATCCCGCTTGGAGTTCTTGAGCGAGTGCCATATGGGGACTATTTATCGCCTGCGGTTTTTTTCCGTCCACCAGGTCGAGCACATTTGTGAGGTAAGGACGTTGCCCGATGGCAACGAAGCCTGACTCGCGGACAACGATCTCCGCATGCGACTTGGCCGGTTGCGAAAGGACAGTTTGGGTTGCCGTACTCGTCGCGTCCATTGCAAAACCACGCTCAGCAGCGAGCTTCTTCGCGCACGAAACCCAGGTCTGCCGGGTGATCGTCGACTGTGCCAAAATCACGAACTCGCCGGATTCTCCGCCCTCTGGCGCGAGCACGGTGAGCTTTTGAATCACATCGAGGGGCTCGAAGCCGCAAGCCGATGAGACCCCCTGCGAGGCGAGCCACGGCGACATGCGTTTGGCAACGACCGTGCGAAAAAGATGGCTGGTGCGCAGTGGTTCAACGTCGATTTGCGCGACGAAGTACGTGTTTTCTGGAATCACAAACGGATTCGATGCATGGGCCTTTGGTTCCCCCAAACGATACGCTA
>JAHFDX010000300.1:0-3602 GCA_023248785.1 Myxococcales bacterium | reverse complement strand
CGGCCAGTCCGGATACGCGTAGCCTTGCACCAAGATCACGGCCGTTTCGCATTTGTCGAGCGTGAGCTGCCCGCCGTTGGCGATATTGAGACCCGGACAGTAGCGCGATCCTCCCGTCGCCTGGGAGGTGCCACGACCGCCACTGCCATCCAGACCTTCGGAAACGTAACCGGTGCAGGCTTTCATATCGGCATCGGTTGTTGGAACCGTTTTGCTGCCTTTGTAAATCGCGATGAAGCCGTCGTCGTCAGGGCCCGTGCAGATGGCGTCTACCTCGAGTGTGGCCTTTGATGCCGAGGTATTCTGCACGACGAACGCTGCATAACCCTGTTGATACGTGGACAACTTCGAGAGGGGGCACGTGTACGTGCTTTTGTCGCTGCTTTGCGAAGCTTGGAATGAGTTCGACGGTCCGTAGCTGTACGTAAGTGTTGCGGTTGTGCTGCCGGTGCCCGCGATCGGATAATTCACCCCCGTTTGATCGCACGTTGACGATGCAGTCGCGATGGTGAATGAAACGCTCGACGAGGTGCCGCCTCCCGGCGACGGATTTTTTACGCGGATGTTCTTTGTTCCGGCTGTTGTGAGCGCTGATGCGGGAAGCACGGCGCTCAACTCCGTCGCACTCTTGTAGGTGGTGGCCACGTCGGTTGACTCCAGCTGCACGACCGACCCGGACACGAAACTCTGGCCGACGACCGTCACGGTTGTCGCAGCAGCACCTGCAACGATGCTGGACGGGCTAATGCTGGTGATTGTTGGCGATGGATTGTTGACCGAAAATGTGAGCGAACTCGACGTGCCGCCTCCCGGCGAGGGGTTCTTGACCGTCACGGCAATTGTTTTCGTGCTCGCAAGTTGGGTTGCGCTGAGCGTTGCCTTGACCTCCGTCGCACTCACATAGCTGGTAGTCGCATCGGTTGAGTCGAAGCGCACTTTGGATCCCGAAACAAACCCCGTTCCCGTGACCTTCACCTCAGTACTGGCGGTGCCCATGGCCGCGCTCGATGGCGCGAGGGAACTCACAGTGGGAGATGGGTTCACGACGCTCACCGTTTGCGGTGCACTAACGCCACCTCCGGGTGCAGGGTTGGTCACGATGACGGGATAACTTCCCGTTGTTGTCAGAGCCGATGCTGGAACGCTCGCATGCAATTTTGTGGCGCTGTCGTAGGTGGTGGATAGTTCCTTGCCGTTGAAGCTCGCCTTCGAGCCCGACACGAAACCGCTCCCGGTAATAGTGACGGATGTTGCTGATGATCCCACGGTGATGCTCGTGGGGCTTACGGAGGAAACGACGACGTTCGGATTGGTCACCGTGAATGCGATAGCGTTGGAGATCCCTCCGCCCGGGCCTGGATTGGTAACTGTGATAGATACGCTTCCTGCTGTGACGAGGGCGCTTGCGGGAATGCTCACGCGCACCGATTCTGTACCGAGAAGCGTGGGTGCAAGGACTGTTGAACCAAACGCTACCGTTGAGCCCTCGGCGAATTGCAAGCCTGTCACGGTAAGTGTTGTGGAGGCAGAGCCGGCTTGGACATTCGTGGGCGATAGCGCGGTGACCTGCGGCGTTGGGTTCAAGACGCTAAAGGTCATCGCATTGCTGCGGCCACCACCGTCGGGCGGCGTGTATACGGTGACCGAGAGGGTGCCTGCCTTTCGCAACGAGTAGGAGGAGACGGTTGCAAAGAGCTCGGTCGTTCGAACGAAGGTGGTCGGTAAAGCGGTTCCGTTCACCTCGATCGCGGAGTTTTCGTAAAAGCCGGTTCCGTCCACCGTAATGGTTACGTCAGGGCTCGCAGCCGGGGTGTCCGTCGGGGTGATGGTTGTGATGGTTGGTTGGGCGGCTTGCGGCGATGACGGCTTGGTTTTGCCCGTGTCGCGGTCGGCGCCCGAATCCACGGGCGCTTCAGGCCCGGAAGGGGTGCCCTCGCCAGGCGGCAGAACCACATCCACCGGAGGACTCGAACACGCGAGCACCGTCCACAATGTGGGTAGGGCAAGGACAGCGAACCAGTACCGTAGGGGTCCTAAGGATTTCACGCCCACAAGTGTACGGCGCAGTTTCAAAAAGTCTTGCGGGGCTATTCGTTTGGATCGGTCACCCTGCGCCCCCCGTTGCGACGTCGACCTTCCGGTCTGGGCGGAAACGTGCGGCGATCCTCGGTTTGCCTGCGGTCGTTGCTCTTTCGGCGATCAACTGGGGGCTTTACCGCGCGCTTCGTCATGACGCGGACGGTGATGGATCTTCGAGGAACCAGTCAACTTTTCGGAGGAGGATGGCGCTGCAAGGTTCTCGAACGTGCGGCGACCAAGGTTGTGGCGATGACAATGATCGCCGTTCCAAGCCATTGCAGCCCGTCAGCCCGCTCGCCAAGGATTCCCATGGCCGCAAAACGCGTCATTACGACTCCCGTGCTCATGACGGCACTTACCCGGGCGGCTGAGGTGAGCGAGTAAGCACGGGTCATGAAAATCTGGCCGAACCCGCCAGCAAAAGCAGTCGTCACAAGCAAGAGCCACTCGGCTGCCGTTGGATCCTTCCACTGCCGGTATGCAAGACCAAGGAGAGGAACTGCGCCGAACAGCGAAAAGTAAAATACAATGGCCTCGCTCGATTCGTCCGGTCCCATGCGTCGCAACCACACCATGGCGATCGCCGTGCTTGCCGCCGTCCCGATCCCAATCGCAACCAACCACGGTGCGCTGCTCATGGATGGCCGTGCGATAAGAATCACTCCCAAAAAACCGAAGAGCGCCGCTGCGAGCGTGCTCTTCGTCACGCGCTCACCGAGCAACGGCAGACTTATCAAAGCAACGAAAAGAGGCGACGTCGCAAACAACGTAACGGCATCTCCGAGCGCCATCTCCGCCCGCGAAAGCAAATAGAAAGTTCCCATCGCTGCGAGGGTCCCAAAAACCGACCGCCAAAATTGCGCCGAACGGTGACGAATCACTAGGCGCTGAAGGCGAATACGAGCGACGAGGTAGGCAGCAAGCGCGCCAATGACGAATCGAACAAGCGCGACTTGTGGCCATGCGACGCGCCCTGCCAAGAGTCGTCCGCCAAGGCTCATGCAGGCAAAGCACGCTTGCGCCGCCACCATCCAAAGTACGGCGGCAAAAGGTCGATCGTCCCTCGCGGCGTTGGGGGGGATAGGCGCAAGGGGGGTACGATGCTCTGGGATCACGGCTCCGGCGCGTGCACTTCGTGCGTGTCAACCGGTGCGCCGATGCGCTTTTGATATTCTCGACTGGGCGTAACAAAGCCTGTTGCAAATACCGGCGCGTGCGTCTTGTGTGCGGTCATGATGAACAGTGAATCACGAGGGTTCGAGGTCTCCACGAGCGTCCATTCGCCGGAGCCGAGGTCCTGGTGCACAGCCACTCGTATCGGCGTTGGGTTCGTGGCCGATTCGAGCGCCTCCACCCGACGAGCCCATTCTACCAGTTTCCGTTGCTCCTCAGACGGGAGCGATTCATCGCCCACCTGTTTGATGGCTGCGTTGAGCGCTGTGGAAAGAAGAAGATCAACGTCCGTACAGATGGCACGCGACGGGGCATCCACGGGCCATTCGGAGCCGCCTCCGAGGCCGCGT
>JAHFDX010000299.1:3478-5415 GCA_023248785.1 Myxococcales bacterium | reverse complement strand
GCACGATCGCGTGTCGCGCGAAGGCGAGTGTCACTACCCAAGATGCTGGCCTCGACGCGCCCTCATCCGACGCGGCTAGCGACGCGAGTAACGACACCCCAACACTCTCGGACGCTAAGGCGGGCGATTAGGTTCCTATCCCCGCTTACGACCCGTTACGCACATCACCTCGACGCTGAGCGTGAACGTGCCGTCACTCCAGTACTTGTCGATGGCATCGCCCACGTAGCTGAACGCTTGCGCAAACGGCGACAAACCAAGCGAAGCCGCCAACTCGGGCAAAACGTAACCAACAGCGGACACCGAGGAAAACAGCGCCTCAGAGGACTCAAACGCGAGCAAGAACGCCGACTCGCTTCCCTCCACGTACTCGAGGCCCCGGACGCGCATTTCGGACATTGCGCGGGCAAGCGTGAGTTCGGACAGCGCGTTGTTTTCGATGACCGCCGCAAGATCGTTCGCGTCCTTTTTGAGGGCGAACTCACGCAGTAAATCGAACAATTCAAGATACGAATTGCCACCGGGCATCGCAAGGACCACTTGGCCGTGTGGCGCAACAAGGCGCACGAGTTCATCGAGAGCGGCGGTCCGCACAATCGAGGTGGGGTGTACAGCGAATGCGTGCGAAAAGGCCGTCGCCGGCAGTTCGCTAGGAAAGCCGTCACCCCAGGTAGGGACGAACACTCCCCCTTGCGGCGCACGCCTCGCAGCCATGTTGAGCGACTCACGCGAAGCATCGACCCCGTACACGTGTGCATCGGGCATCAGCTCGAAAAGCGAGGGCAACAAGTATCCATCGTTGCATCCAAGCTGCGCGATTTGCGCCGATCGACTCACAGCAAGCGCGTGAAGCACACTCCCGCAAAAGGGCGCAAGATAGTCCCACGCGAGGCGACTGTCGGAGCGAGGGGAAACGGAATCGTACGTTGCCATTCAAGGAGCGGCTTCGGGAGCCGCGTGAGCAAAGATTTCTTTTGCCTCATGCGCAAGTTCGCCAATCGTCACTTGCACATCGTCTTCGTCATCGTCGAGCTGAACGAGACGCGCATCTTCAAGCAACTTGTCGAGCGCCGGAAGGAGCGCTGGATCACCTGCAGCAACACCCGCTTCGATGGCAGCAGCGACTGCATCGGCATCCGAGTGCTCGAGGAAACGCACAAGCAGCTTGGTCACCCCAGGCTCCGGAATTTCCTTCAGTAGGTGCGGCAATTCCGCAAGTGCAGGACTACCCCCCGAGAGCCGCGATAGTGCCCGCTCAACGCCGAGCGCCACGTCCTTGAAGCGTGAGTACGCAAAGTCCTCAAGAACTTCGCCCGCCGAATACCGCGCTTCGGGCGATTCACTCCCGAGAACGTCGATCAGCAAATCGATCACCTGAGCCCCCCCCTCAAACTCGGCGAGGAGCTGCGCGAGACGAACCAGCCTGAGTGACATCTCATCTTGGTCCTCGAGCTTGAGCGCAAGAACCACCTGCGTTCGCAGACAACCGAGCAGCGCCTCCTCGTTTGCGTTTCCCAGCTGAGCATGGGCTGCACGGACTGCGCGCTCCGCCACGAACAACTGTTCTACGAGTGCATCCAACGAGTCCGACATGTCTTGCCCATTACCGCGGCCAGTCGAGCGAGTCCACGAACGCTCGGAACAAATGCACTCCATGATACGCTCTGCAAACAGGCATGCGGGCTCTTGCTCTGTCGCTTATCGCCATGGGCTTTCTCACGCTTGGCCGGCCGACGCCAAGCATACCGCAGGGTGCATCTTCGATCACACCCCCTTCAGGCGCGAACAAGGCGTTGCAAACACGAATCGTTACGTGTCCCTTGGGATGGCTGCCCGACGACGACGTTTGCGTACGCCTCATCCGCAACGAAAGCGCGCCCGAAGTGTCGAGCGTGTCGAACGCCCACCTCGATAAACGGGGCCAATGGGTACGCTAC
>JAHFDX010000299.1:0-3468 GCA_023248785.1 Myxococcales bacterium | reverse complement strand
GCTACGAACAGATCCCGCGCCGTCCCGACCGACCTGCCGGTTACGACGCATACCGCTACCCTATCCCGCCGGGGATGCCTGGCGGACATGCCGTCATTAGTGGGTACGATCTCGATCAGCCCAATGAACAGCAACGGCGAGGGCCCACGCTTAGCCACGTTGGGCACGGTGGCGTCGATCTCCCGCAAAAGCGGGGGACACCCGTCGCAATGATCGCTTTAGAACACGAGGAGGGGGAGCCCGAGGTGCTCTTCACGGGCGATCTGTTCGGAACCACGGTGATCACGTTGCATCGTCTGCGCGAAGGCGGACGCGTACGTGAGTACATCATGCTGTTCGGCCACCTCGACCGCGTTGTAGATGGACTCCGCATCGGAAATCACGTTGCATCCGGCGCCATTATTGGCCTGGTCGGCGACACAGGTTCACCTGAGCTCATCCATCTCCATCTCGAGATCCGCAGAGTTCGTGAGAGCGTTGACATTCACGCCAAAACAGGCGGGGCCCTAGTGACAAACGAGGTAACCGTCGTCTGCGACCCGCGGAACGTGCTGCCACTCAATTAAATTTAGGGTTCAGGCAAAAAAACGCCCTAAACTGAAAAGCATGCCTTGCGCATTTTAGACGCTGAGCCAATGATACCGACGTGTCGGTGTCCCGCCCACTGTCGCCTACGGATGTGCTTCCCCCAACCTCTGGGGCGGAAGATACTACGGGTCCAGAATCAGGGTCACGCCCCACCCAATCGCCACACGACCCGATGATCGGCCGCACCCTCGCCGGACGGTATCAAATCGCAGGACGGGTTGGTGCCGGATCGATGGGAACAGTTTACCGCGCTCGCCATCTTCCAATGGCCCGCGATGTGGCACTGAAAATTTTGCATCCCGACCGCGCCCTCGACGTCGAAAGCAAGGCCCGGTTCTTCCGCGAGGCAAGGGCTACAAGCGCGCTTTTCTCGCCCAATACCGTCACCGTCTACGACTTCGGTGAAGGAGATACAGGCGAATTGTACTTGGCGATGGAGCTTCTCGAGGGTGAATCGCTTGGGGCCCGCCTGCGTCGCATTGGAAGGCTTCCGTGGCGCGAGGCCATTGTGGTCGCCATCGCCGCCCTGCACTCACTCAACGAGGCGCATGCCAAGGGCATCATTCATCGCGATTTGAAGCCGGACAATTTGCTCTTCGCACGTGCAAATGACGGATCGGGGCGCGAAATCGTCAAGCTTCTTGATTTCGGCATCGCCAAAATTCTCCACGACGAAGAGCTGCGCCTTAGCCCGCTCGAAACGGCGGCAGGGACAGTCTTCGGAACGCCGAGGTACATGTCCCCGGAGCAAGCGCAGGGAAAAACGCTGGATCCTCGCAGCGACCTGTATTCGCTCGGCGTCATTCTCTTTCATATGGTGACCGGTGAAGCGCCGTTTACGGATGCGGATGCCATTCTGGTAATGGCTCACCACATTAAGACGATTCCGGCGCGCCCCGCTGAGCTCGAGCCATCCGTTCCACAGGCACTCGAAGCGATTATTTTGGGCGCGTTGGCAAAGGAAACGGACGCCCGTCCACCTTCCGCTCAGTCGATGGCAGACGCGCTTGAGACCGTCCTCCTCGCTGCCACCCCGGAAGGTTCGCTGCGTTCACGCTCATCACTGCAAGCATCGTTGCGCACGGCAACCCTCGCTTGCCTGGTTACGCTCGCATCAGCGTCTGCAATTTTTTTGATTGCCCGTGCGATCATCCCGACCGTGCCGCTCGCACCGCTGGCTCGAACAGTCGCTCAAACAACCGCCGTGCTTGCCGAAGCACCCTTGGCGCCACCGATTTCTGAGCACGAAAACCGCGTGGTTCCGATGGTTCTTGATGAACCCTTAGGTTCCACCGGCGAGTCCACCCCTTCCGTTGCAGCTCCTGCGGTTCGAGCACCATCGTCGTCACAGACCGTCCCGCCGACTGCAACGACGGCTATCCCGCCAAAATCCGCCGCGCGGGCACCCGCAGCCGCAGTTCGCTCAGTTGAACCAGAATCATCTGAACCGGCCGCGAAGCGCCCCACATACGAACGATTCGAGTAAGATTCGCGCGGGGCCTCCGTTGATCTGCGGGTGCTAAGGAAGATACGGTTCATGATTCATGGTTTCGAGTGAGATGGAAGCGCTCGTTCAGCGTTTGGTAAGTAATCCGCACGACGAGGCCGCCCTCGCGGCGGCACACAGTCGAGGAACGGCCGACCCTCAAGGGTACGCGTCGTTGCTTGAACAAGTCGCCGCGCAAACAGTCGATCCGACCCTCTCCTGCCATTGGCTGAGTGAAGCCGCAGCGGTGTGGTCAAGTTCGCTCGGTGATGTGCACCGTGCTGCACGGTTGCTCATGGCTGCGATCGAGCGCGATCCCACCCATGGAATCGCCGCAGCGCGCCTTTCGACATTGTACCAAGAGCGAAATGATCACCGTGCGGTGGCCGCCCTGCTCGAGCGTCGGATCAAAGCGTACGTCGCACTTTTGCCTCAGCGTCCGCATTTGCGAACAGATCTCGCTCGCCTCTACGAAGAGCTTGGTGCACTTTGGGCCGACAAGCTTAACAACCCGGGTGTTGCGCTCGACTACTTCTTGCGCGCACTCGAGGGCGACCCGCAAGCACGCAACGCAATCGCGCGCGCTCGGGAACTGTGCCGGTCGCTTGGACGCGTTGGCGACGCGATTCCTCTTTACGAGGCGGAGCTCTGGCTGGAGGGCAACCCGCAACGCCGTGTTGGACTTCTCGTGGAAGAAGCGGATGCGTATCGCGCACTCGGCGATCACTTTGGTGCGTTGCGCGCCATCGATCGCGCCCGCGACCTCGACCACGACGATCCCGGACTGAAGCAACAATTCGCCTCGCTAGTGCTTGAAACCGGTGAAGCACACGGCACAGTCTCGGCAGAGGATCGCAAGAAGGCTGTTGGATTGCTCGTTGAGCTTTCCGAAACGTACGACGGCGAACACGGTCTCGCGTACGCGGGCGGGGCGCTCGATCTCGAACCAGGCAACGACCGCGCGTTTCAACTGTTTCTCCACTACGCGTCGGTCACGAGAATCGCAGAAGGAATCTCCGCAAGGGCAGTCGCGTACCTGCAGTACAACCCCAGTGGCATCTTTGCGGGCGAAGCACGGGCTCGAGCAAGCGTCGCGCCACCCGCCAAAGAGGCACGCGCCGGGCAACCGGAGGGACCTGGCAAGACGGCGCAAAATGTCCTTCAACACGCGCTGAAGGTCGCCGATGACCTCGCGCGCGGAGGGCAACGCGACGAGGCCCTTGCAAAATATGCGGAAATTCTCGAGCTGGACCCAGGGCATCCCGAAGCGCTCGTGTGGGTCGAAAGTGAGCTGCGACATCGACGTGACTACGTTCGGCTTCGCGACGTGCTTGCCAACGCGCTTCGATCCATCTCAGGGCCCGAGACCCTCGAAACGCGCAAGGAACGACTCC
>JAHFDX010000298.1 GCA_023248785.1 Myxococcales bacterium | reverse complement strand
GCGGCCACTGCGACAAAGGTAAGTACGCCTAGGTTCGTTCGCGAGGTCCGGGCTTGTGGCGCTGTGCTCGCTGCGGTTGGCGGTGCTGTCGGGATTGGAACCATGGGTTGCGAGTTTGGCATCGCAAACAATTCGCGGGATGCGACAGGCAATGCCGCTTTGAGCGCGTTGCGCATGTCACGTGCGTTCTGAAAGCGCGCTTCCTTGTCCTTCGAGAGTGCGCGTAAGCAAATCGCTTCGAGCGCTGCGGGCACATCGCTACGTAACTCCGAAGGCGGCACCGGGGGCTCAGTTACGTGCTTGAACACAGTGGCCACCGGTGTCTCAGCCTCAAATGGTACCTTCCCAGTTACCATTTCATAGAGCATGACGCCCACAGAATACAAATCACTCCTTGCATCAATGGACTCGCCCTTGCCCTGCTCAGGAGACATGTACTCGGGAGTCCCCACCACAAGGCCCTGCGTCGTGGTGCGTTGAGGAACGTCACTTGGGCGCTCGCGGGTTCCAAGGAGTTTTGCGATACCGAAATCGCACACCTTGACGAGCTCTCGCGGCTGCCCATCTTCATCGACGCCGCGAACAAGCATGATGTTCTCGGGTTTCAAGTCGCGATGAATAATGCCGGCATCGTGCGCCGATCGAAGGGCCGACAAGATCTGCATCCCGATAGCAACCGCGTGCTCGATAGAGAGCGGAGATTGTTCACGCAAGAGCTGCTCAAGGTCTCGACCGTCGAGGTACTCCATGGCGAGGTACAGAAGGCCGTCCGGCTCCTTGCCGAAATCGATCACACGAAGTGAGTTTGGGTGATCAAGGCGCGCGGCGGCCTTCGCCTCCCGATAGAACCGCGCTGCAAAAGATGAATCGCTGGCAAGTGCAAAGTTCATGACTTTGATGGCCACGCACTTATCAAGCGCCACCTGCCGAGCCTGGTAGACCTTACCCATTGCGCCGCCGCCGAGATACGAAACAATGGCGAACTTCCCCGCAATCATGCGCCCAATCAGGTGGTCGGCTCCGTCTAATTCACTCACGCCCGAAAGTGTAGTGAAGCCACCATTTTTGGCCGCATTCCTTACAGACTGTGCCGCCGAAACGCAGTGACCGTCTCTGACGCAAACGCGCGGGCCACATCGGGCTCAATTTGTGTGATTTCGACCACGTCGTTCGGCGAAGCAAATGCTTCGATCGCCGCGCGCGCGGAGGCGCTCCCCGTGAGCAGGTCGAACGCGGGGATATGGTCGACAAATTCGTATCGCTCCGTGCGGAAGCGAAATTGGTCCGGGTGATGGTGGTGGGCGAGGGTGATGAGCGCGAGATAGGAAGCATACGGGCGAAATGTAGTTTCATTGGTTACGTGAACCTGGACGCCTCGCACTAGCTGCTGCGCGTACTTGTGAAACGTGGGCTCGTAGGCCAAAGGTCGCACGCGAATGCCAGGCAGTTGCAGCGAATGAAAAGCCGCCGTGAGCTTGTGTTCGTCGAGCCAGGGGGCGCCAAACACTTCAAAGGGTCTTGTCGTTCCACGACCTTCGGACAGGTTGGTTCCTTCAAGCAGGCAGCCGCCCGGATAAACGAGGGCAGTTTCAAATGTCGGCATGTTTGGCGACGGCCACACAAATCCACGGGGCCAACTGCGCGCGTTAGCTCCATCCGCCCCTCCGCGCGCCGGGACGATGGAAACCGCGTGGGAGGTCCCATCTCGTTCAGCGAAATAGGCAACGAGGGCTCCAAGGGTCGAACTGTGTCGAACGGGAATCGGCTCGAGTCCAACGAACGAAAGAAACGCGCGATCTTGCATGTCACCTTCGATCGCGTCTTGCCGTGTGCCAATCGGATTTGGTCGATCGAGCACGATGACCTCAATACCTGCGCGTGTGCACGCGCGCAGGGCGAGCACGGCCGTCCACACGAACGTGTAGTAACGAGAGCCAACGTCCTGTAGATCGATCAATAGAAGATCGATTTTTGCAAGGTCTTCTGCGCGTGGCGTCAGGTCATCGAATCGCTGCCCATATAAGCTTCGAATAAGATTTTCACCTGTCGCCTCGTCCGAGACAGTCGCCATATCCTGAAGCGTTCCGTAGAACCCATGTTCGGGCGCGAACCAGAGCGCGGGCTGAATTCCGGCGATTTTGAGCACATCTGCGATGTGTACAAAGTCATTCGTGACGGACGCGCCATGCGCAAGAAGTCCCACGCGCGCGTCTCGCAATCGCTGGAGGAGTTTCGGGTACTGTGCAAATTGGTCAAGTGCAGCCGAGATTGCCATGCAAGAATGTTATAGTCCGGTGAACGAATGATGAGGCGCGTTCTAGTCGTTGATGATGAAGAAAACATCACGCTCGTGCTTCGCACGTACCTGAAAAAGCATGGCTACGACGTCGAGGTGGCCGGCGACGGGGAAGTGGCTCTCCGCATGATCGATTCGTTTGGGCCCGACGTTATTCTGACCGACGTACGCATGCCCCAAATGGGGGGCCTCGATTTGCTCGCCACACTGCGCGCCAAACAGAATACCGCCACGGTGATTGTGATGAGTGCATATGGAAATATCGATCTTGCACTCGAAGCGATCAAATCGGGCGCGTACGATTACATTTCGAAACCATTCAAACCCGAAGAGGTTCTTCTTGCGCTGCGCAAGGCGGAAGAGCGCGAGACGTTGAAGCGCGAAAATCGCGTGCTTCGCGAGCAAGTTCGGCAAGATCATAAGTTTGAGTCGATCCTCGCAAAGAGCTCGGTCATGGACGAGCTGTTTCGCACGATCGCGAAGATTGCCGAGTTCAAGACGACCGTCCTCATTACGGGGGAAAGCGGGGTTGGCAAAGAACTGGTTGCGCGCGCGATCCATGCGCGATCTGTGCGAAAACAGGCTCCGTTTATAGCAATCAATTGTGGTGCAATTCCTGAGAACCTGCTGGAGAGCGAGCTCTTTGGGCATCGGAAAGGCGCCTTTACCGATGCAACCACCGATCGTCGCGGTCTCTTCGAGGAAGCAAGCGGAGGCACGCTGTTTCTCGACGAGATGGGAGAGCTGCCGTTGGCGCTTCAAGTGAAGTTGCTCCGCGTGCTCCAGGACGAAACGATTCGTCGACTTGGAGATAGCCGCGATGTGCGCGTCGATGTGCGAATTATTGCGGCGACGCATCGCGATCTTGTTGCGGAGACGAAGGCCGGTCGGTTTCGCGAAGATCTTTTTTATCGCATCAATGTGCTGCCGCTTCACATCCCGCCGTTGCGAGAGCGGCGCGAGGATATCCCGCTCCTTCTCGAGCACTTCATTGAGCGCAACAACGCACGTCTGGGAACGTCGACGCGAGGGCTGTCGCCCGACGCGCGAAAGTTGCTTTTGGAGTATCCGTGGCCCGGCAACGTGCGTGAGCTCGAGAACACCATCGAGCGCGCGATGGTGCTTTCAGAAGGCGACATGCTTCAAGCAACCGATCTCCCTGAACGTCTGCGCCAAGCGTTCGATCCGGTACAGATGCAACTTCAAACCGGAGAGCTCTCAATCAAAAAGACGACGGCGGCGATCGAGGAAATTCTCATCCGTCGTGCGCTTCAGAAGACGAGCGGCAATCGCACGCGTGCCGCCGAAGTGCTTGAAATTAGCCACCGTGCGCTTCTCTACAAAATCAAGGACTACAACATCACGGACCTATAACAAGACCGGTTTCAGGTTCACGAGATCGGCCACGATCGCGTGAAGATGAAACCGGTCTACCGAACTAGTCCTTCGTCGAGCCTGCGCATACCTTCGAGGAGGAGGGTCTCGGTGGATCGGTTGATCGAGCGGTCGGTGGGTTTGAATTTGGGATCGAGTATGAACTCGCCTTCCTTCAAGCCGAGCAGCGAATAAAACGCATTCTCCCCGCGATTTCGAAGCCAGGTGGCGTTAACCACAAATCCGTCGAGGAGATGGATTTCGCCCTCTTGGCCCGAGCTTCGCACCTTGAGATTTCCGCTCTTTTTTCCGTGCCACATCACTTGAATGAGATCGGACAAGCTCATCTCGCTCAACGAACCACTCATGGCGGCACCCAAGGTGCTTGGCCTTCGGTAGTCGAGCAATGCCTTCACCTTCGCAACGAGGACTTCGCTTGCAACCGGCTTGGTGACGAAATCGGTGGCGCCGAGGTCAAATGCGCGTTGAGTATCCCCTTTGTCTTGCCGGCGAGTGCAAATCACCCACGGAAGGTCCGCGCCCCACGCGTTTTCGCGCGCTTCCGCTAACAAATCGAGCCCACTGTCTTTGCCAAGTTCGAGCTCGCTTACCACGACGGACACCGAATTCGAGCCGAGAATTTTGAGCGCCTGATCGGCCGTTTTGGCAAGGCGAACCACGAAGCCCTGTTCGATGAAACGCAGCTCAACGACTTTCGCCTCTTCGGAGTCGGGCTCAATCACCAGGACGACGCTGCGGCTTGCAATGAGGCGCGAATTGGAACTCTCGCCAAGAATGGCGGCGTGAAATGAATCGACGAGCGAAGGATCGAAAATGGTCGCGCGGTAGCGAAAGAGCACGTCACACGCCTCGCTTGGAAGCAACGCCTTTCGATAGGGATTGCGGGTGCTCTGCGTGAGATCCGAATATGTGTCGCAAATGGCGAGAATGCGCGCCGAAAGCGCGGTGTCGCGACCTGCGATCTCGTCCGGGAATCCTTTGCCATCGAAGCGCTCGTACATCTGCGATATCGCCGAAATGGCATCGTTTGGTAGAGCGAGCGGCGATAGGACCTTAAGCGGTGTGAGCACCTGGGCGCGCGCTGTTGCCCGATGACCTTCGTACTCGGCAACGTTCAATGGCGTTAGGTGAAACTGCCCCATCTTGGTCAAATCGTGGCCGTATGCCGCGAGTTCGAGGGCCGTCAGCTGGGTGGGTTCGAGGTTCAAATACGAACCGAGTTTTCGCGACAAGCGGGCCACGTGTGCCGAGTGCCCACGCAGTTCGCCTCGACCCGCTTCGATAAGCCCGACGAGGACGTTGAACGTGTCGAGGATGCGATCGACTTGAGGCAGCGCGCTTGAGCGTGGAGCGGGATCACTCTTCGATGTGGCACGCGCGAGGTTGAGATCTTTCCCCGAACGGGTCGATGCATCGTCGTGTTCGATAGCGTCAGCATCGCTCAGAGCCGGTGCACTCGGCGGACCTGGAGGACTCGGAGCCGCAGCCGGTTGTGGAACGGGCGGACTCGACGGCTGGACCGCGAGGACCTGCTTTTCAAAATTCGAAAGTGATCCGCGAAAGGGATCGGAAGGACGATCGAAACGCACAAACGCATTCATGTCGCCCGCATAGTGCTTGCGAAGGGCAGCGCTAATCGCTGCCGGGCGTGCGAAGAATGCGTTGATGCGCTGAACCCCCGAGGCAATTTGGACTTCGCGAATCATCTCCGCATTGTCAGGCTCGGCTGTCGCAATCGAGAGCGTGT
>JAHFDX010000297.1 GCA_023248785.1 Myxococcales bacterium | reverse complement strand
TTCGATGTGGGCCTCTTCGCGCTTGGCCGCATCAACGGCTTCGAACGTAACGGCTTTCGCTTTTTGCGCGTTGATCGCGCGGTACCGTCCCGAATAACGCCCACCGACCCGTTGCCAACATTGCGCATACTGTTTCGTAAGAGGCGTTGTTGCATGCTCCGGATCCTTGGTGCAACGAGGCATCCTGGTCTTCACGTTGGTGCGCACTTTCGACGGCGGCTGATCGACCAATTTCCTCACGTACGCACGGCCCTCGTTGGCGCTAATGTCTTCGTATGTAAGCCAAGTGCCAGAGCCATTGCGCGGATGATCGACATCTCTCAGCAACACGGGTTCGCTACCCAAGTAGGCAATCGAACCCGGAACGGGATCGGTCCAGAGTGATGCCCACGCCTCGGCGTTGCACGCGTCGGGATACGTCGAGTGCATGTACATGGCGGTAAAGAGCGGGAACTTGTCACGCGGATACTCCACGACGACATAGCGAAGACCGTTCTTGCTTCCCGACAGCTTGAGGTTGACAGAGGTCGAAACCTCGACGTCAGCGCTGGCACAAAAGCCGGGCATGGTTTCGAGATGCAAGTCGTCGCCATCGTTAAAGGCTGCGCGTGAAAAGCTGTAGTAACGTTGAATGACGTTCTCCTTGCCGGGCACATGCCACTGATAATGAAGGCTTTCGAACGATCGATCGGGGCGCTTGAGTTGCGTGAACAACGTGTAGCAACGTCCGCCATGGGCTTGGACTGAAACGCCGCCTTTGCCGGAGTGAAGCACGCCTTCAGCCACCGTTGTACCACCCAAGATGGAACTAATTTCCTTCGGGATGCCCTCGCCCGCCGCACGCCACGCATACGCGAGCTGAAAACCCGTGGCGAAGTAGCGGTGATAGGCCGCCTCCGGCGAGTCACCAAGATCGGTGACTGCCTTTACATAACTATCAACAGTTTCTTTTTCGGGAGCATCATCGCTCTTGTGCAAATGGTTCAGGAGCGCAACACGCTGCTGATCGAGACCCGACACGAGTCCTCGGCCTTGCCTTCGCATACCCGGCCCGCTGCCTTGCCCTACGTGTGTTTCAAACCGAAGGCTTCCACAACCAACAAGCGTAATAAGGCTGAAAAGAAATAGTGGGCGCATAGTAAATCTCCCGAAATGTAAGGGCCTATCGGCTCTCTCGGTATAGAACGGCAGGACCAAATGTCACGCGAATACGGTGGAAAGAGGGGTTCGTAGCGTCATAACGCGTCAAGCCCCCAACCAATCCGCCACCGCAAACCCCGTCCCCATCGGCCACGGTCTCAACTTCGCTTTCGGAACGACCCGATAGTCGGCAAGCTCACTACCCAACACGATCGTTCCTGTAGCCCGCAACGCATACGCGATGATGACCTCATTGCGCATCGTGAACGGATACACGCCGACAAGTTTCTCAACGGTCGAGATGAGCCCCAGCTCCTCCTGTACCTCGCGCACAATCGCATCGGCAGACGCCTCGTCCCGTTCGAGAAATCCCGTCACGAGTCCAAACATTTTCTCAGGCCAGCCTTGCGAGCGCACAAGCACGACACCCGCTTCTATCTCGACAATGCCTGCCACAACCGGGAGCGGGTTGTCGTAGTGCACAAAATTGCACCCTTCGCCGCCACACGCGCGGCGCACGCGTCCATCGGTCTCGCGGTCGACGAGCTTGTTTCCGCACCGCGGACAAAAAATGAACGAATTCACGTTTTTTTCGCCTGTTCTTTCGCCGCCTTGAGCTTGGCCTTCAGCTTCCGCGCATACTCGTCCTTGTTCACTTGGGGCACGCGCGCAATGGCGAGCGCTTCCGGCGGAACGCTCTTGGTCACGGTAGTTCCAGTCGCGATGTAGGCCCCCTTTCCAATCGTGATGGGAGCTACGATCTGCGAATCGCTGCCGATGAACACGCCGTCTTCAATGATCGTCGTGTGCTTTAGGAAACCGTCGTAGTTACAAAAGATGGTGCCCGCCCCAATGTTGGCATTTTCTCCAACGATGCCATCCCCCAGGTAGGCCAGATGGTTCGCCTTGGAGCCCCGTCCAATTCGTGTTTTTTTCGTTTCGACGAAGTTACCAATGTGCGCCTCGTCGCCAATGTCGGAATCAGGACGAAGATGCGAAAAGGGTCCAATCTGCGCGCGCGCGCCTACGGTTGAGTCACTGAGTACGGAATACGGTTTGAGCACCGCGCCCTCGCCTACGCTCACATTCGTAAGCACACAGCCCACGTCCACAAGCGCTCCTTTGCCCACGCGCGTGCGACCTCGAAGGTGGGTACTCGCCTCCACCGTGACGTCTGGCTCAAGCACCACCATCGGTTCGATCCGTGCGCCCGACCGAACCGTTACGCCTGCAACACGCCACGCTTGCGCGATGCGCGCGTAGAGCACCTCTTCGGCCTCCACGAGTTGTCTGCGATCATTAACCCCGACCAGAACTTCCGCGCGCGAAGGAACGCCAACAACTTTTTTTCCTGCTTGCGCAGCCAAGGCAACGATGTCGGTGAGGTAGAGCTCCCCCTGCGCGTTGTTGGGTTTCAGCGCAGCTACGGCGTCGCGCAAGAAGCGCGTGCTTGATGAGTAGATGCCCGGGTTGATCTCCACGATGGCTCGCTCCGCATCGGACTTGAGATCCCGTTGCTCGCGGATTTCGAGAATGTTCCCGGCGCTGTTACGAAGAATGCGGCCGTAGCCCGTGGGGTCGGCGAGCGCACACGTAGCAAGGGCGAGTTCCGCATTTTTATCAATTGCGTTGACTACTTGAACAAGGTCTTCGGCCATTAAGAGTGGCACATCCCCGTAAAACAAAAGGACGCGCTCCGACGAAGACGACACCGCGGAAAGGCCCGCGTTCGCCGCATCCCCCGTTCCGCGCTGCTCTCGCTGAACGGCCGTTTTCACCTTTGGGCCAAATGCCTTGGCCAGATACGTCTCGACGTGTTCACGGCCATGGCCCACGACGACGACGACCTCCGTGCACCCCGCATCGAGCGCTGCACGAATTGGGTAATAAACGAGCGGGTTTCCGCACAGCGTGTGCATCACTTTGGGCGTCGAACTCTTCATTCGGGTGCCCTGTCCGGCTGCCAAGATGAGTGCGGTGGTCGAAACGAGGGATGAACTTGCGGTCATGGCGCCTACGATACTCGGGCACGTGTCCTGAGCGAAGCGAAGGATTCCCCAGGTGATTTGGGGGATCTTTGGGGTCCGCTACGCTTCGCTCAGGAGCAAGCTCAGCCGATATGTCCCCACATTGGAGCTGCGTGATCACTTTTCTCAGCTACACTGCGCGCGCACTGGCTGAACCCTTGAGCTGACCGACCGTAGTCGGTGGGTAGGGTCCGGTCACTTCCGTCGGAGGATTATTGTGTTGCAGCGTCAAATTAGGCGCCGGGGACTAACGGGCCTCGGTCTGGGACTTGGTGTCATTCTCGCTTGGGCGTTTTCTGGCTGTGCCACCGAGCCAGACCTCACTCACGTTGCAGGTCAAATGGGCAGCGTCGGCGAAGAGGTGTTCGGTGCGTTCTGCGACCGCATGGGGGCATCTGCGCTTCGCGAAGACCTGACGGGCGACTCGTTCCGCCCGATTTGCCACCGGCGATTCGACGGCACGTTCGCCGACACCGTTGACCTAACCAAACTTCCGAAACTGTTGGAAGGTACGGTTGACGTGACCGGCAAGCTCGTCCCGGCCGAGACCCAGGTTCAAAACCGCTCGCGAAACATCGCGCGCGTCGAAGTGCTCGCGAAGCATCGAACGAAACTCATCCTTGCACTCGAAACGCTGTTCTCCGATCGCAAGATCGCGGTCGTCGACCGAACCAACCCCAATCCCTCTCTCTCGTGCGAGGAACCGGCGAGCGGCGGCGAGCGTGAATACGTCCGCGAGCTTGGAGATCTGCTCGCACGCATGACGCCGCTCTACCACGACGGCACGTTACCCTCGTCCACGGAATCGATGGCGCGCGTCATGGAAGCGCTTCAAAACGAAACCGAGGCCCACGCTGCTCTGCAGCGGATGAACCCTCGCGTTGGGTACCGGCCCGCAGCGTACGGACTTGGCGTGATGAAGCCTCTCGTGGCGTATTCAGGTCTGCGCGATTTCACGACGAGCACGCTGAAACTCATCTCGCCCGACTCCGATCCGTACGCCGACAACGCACCGCGTGACGCGAATGGTCAGCGCTTACCAGTAGCAGGGCCCGCATACGCGACGTTTGCGAGTTTCACGCAGGCCGGATTTCATGAGCTCTCCGCGAAATCAACCGATTCGGAGTTGGCGGTGCTCACCACGAAAACCGACAAAGCCGGTCGCGTCGTTCTCCCCAGACCACGCATGAACCTCGAGTTCATGAGCGATCTCTTGCTCACGACTGACGATGCATTCACGTCTGGCAACCCGAGGCCGGCCGTACGACGCGACCAGCGTGGGTACGTACGGGTGGCGCTTCGCAATGGGAAGATCCCCGCGCCCTTTACCGACACAGACAACGACGGGCTCGCTGACCTCGACAAGACCGGAGCGTTCGTCACAACCGACGGCTCTGTCGCGCCAACGCCATTCGCGGTGCCGGGCGAAACCACTGCCAATCGATCGCGGGACGGCTATGCGCTGGGCAGCGACGGTCAACCTCTCTATGAGTACATCGATGCGAGCAAGACCTTCGCGGCCAAAACGCTCGCGGACGCGACCCCTCTCGCGTCGACCGACACCGAAGGGCTGCTCAAGGCCATGTCCGGTGCCTACGTGCTGCTCGGCAAGCAAGGCGCTCTTCGCACGAAGAACTTCGAGACCGGCTCATTCGCCTACTCGGCGTTTGACACTACGAACTCTGCGCTCGTCGATTTCGTCTACGCGGCAGGACAAATCCTCGGCGACAAGAACATCGACGACACGCTAGCGCTCACTTCTACGCTGTTCACAACACAGGAGAACACGATGGCGCGCGTGATCGGGGCGCTCCTCTACGCAAAAGAGCGCGCCGACACATACCCCAACATTAGTCTCTCACCGACAAGCACGTTTTGGGACGACCTTCTCGACATCGTTGTGAAGATCGTTCAAGTACCCGGGTTGCTTGAAGAGCTGCTCCCCGCGTTTGGTCATCCGGACGCAGCAACAACGGGCGAGATCTTCTCGAACTACATGAACTTCAAGGACGAGATCTACTACGACAAACACAACCTGAACGGCGCGCCCAAGAACATCACGACCGGTGAAGTCGGCGGCGACATGAAAACGAAGGTCGATCGCACCAAGTCGCTAACCGGGGCCAATCGCAGCGCGTTCATGCGCTTTACGCAGCTCATTCACGATACGCGCGGTGTCACTTCCTGCAACAAGGACGGCGCCGTTGTTCACGCCAAGCTTGCGGGTATCAGTCTCGACGTCCCGAACCTCCTTACGCATCCGGCAAAGTGCCTCACGGGTC
>JAHFDX010000296.1 GCA_023248785.1 Myxococcales bacterium | reverse complement strand
TGCGCGCAGTGAAGAGTGGGCTCCGTCGATCAGCATGTGATGTGCAACCATGAAATCGACGAACGCTTCTCCCGTTTTGGTGAGTCCGATTTTGTTACGCCCTTCTGCATCCGTCGAAAAAGCGTGCGTCGGATTCTTCGCGATGTTCGGAATGGCAAGCGCAGCTGCACCCTGTTTTGCCACGCCTGCAAAAGGTGTATCGGTGAGGTGCGCAAGCTGGAGCGAACGAACTCCCATGCGATACCAGTTTTCAACCTGGTGCTGCCAATCGCCACCTGTCTTTGGAAATTGATCCGATGACTCTGGACTGATCACCACCGCGAGCTTCCCGTTCGCGATGATCTGGCGCGCATGCCAAGGCGTGAGCGCCACTTCGTACCAATCGTGATTCTCCTCAGCGAACTTATGGATCGCGATGATCTGACGGTCGACCGATTCTGTGTCGCCACAACCGAGTGTTGAGCTGTACTTCAACTTGAGCGCACCACAGAGAACCTGGTTGTTGCTCGGCGATGCGACCATCAGATTCAAACCGCGTGCATGCGCGCTCTTTAACCAATCGCGATAAATTTGGTGATGCCCCATATCGTCCCACGTGGGCCAGTCGACGAGCGGCTTGCCATGTCGAATGCGTTCGCCCTTTGGAATGAAGGCATCCCACGCATGATCGTTCGCTGTACACGACGTCAACGCGGTCGCGATGGGCCCCGTGTGATGGCCGCCGTACCAGTTGCCCCCATGCGCGAGGTCCGAGGTTTGATGAACGTGGAGATCGGCGAAACCACGCACGGGGCCGACGTGGGGTTGCTCAGGTCTTATGTCCGCCGAGAGTTGGTAACCAAACTTTCCGAGAGGCGTGACGCTGTCGAGCCTCACCATGAGCATCACGTTGTCAACCTTTGGAATGTCCCACGCCCAGTCGCTCTTCGACAGGTCGATTTTCTCCTCACGTACTTTGTTCGACGTTCCGTCTTCGGCAATCGTGCAAATCGTAACTTCGACGTTCTTCGCCTGCCCGGAGACCTTCTTCAACGCAACGTGCGCGCTCGCCGTAAACATCGGCACCGTCGCCAAGTAACGGCGACTCCCGCCAAGAACGAGCTCGCCCGTCTGCGCATCCGCGCCAAGCGTCCGGGGACCGAGTTGCAGCGGACCATTTTTGCCAACGTATGCGTTGTACCAACCGACCATATGAGTCGGCATGGCGACAGCGAAGCGTCCAAGCCCACACGCGTGATACCGCGCAAGTTTGCTGCTCGTCTCTGTCGCGCACCCCTCCATGATTGCGCGCGTGCGAAATTCTTTCCAAGCCTCGCTGGCCGCTTGCGCGAAACCCCTGCAATCGCTTGCGTGCGCGAACGAGGTTGCGGTCATAAGACAAAGAAGTGCAGGAACCGTTTTCGTCAATGGCATCACTCCCCCGACCACTGAAGCAGTTCAGCTACCTCAGATTGTAGAATCACAACAAAAACAAGAAGCACGTCCGCGCAGACGCTGTTGTTAAGTGTAGCTCCGCGGAACGACGTTTGCCGCAGTTCCCTTCCATGGACACCGTCGATCACGATCTGCAACAAGACCGCAACACTGCACGCCTGGCTTCGGAACTACGTTCGTTGGGGAAACGCTTTGAAAAGGCAAACGAATGATCCGCTTGAGATACCTCGTGATTCTTCGTTTTGGCTCCCGCAGTAGGTGGGTGTGAGGGTTACACAGCGCTGGTTGAAGCTAGGGGCCCGCAAGTACTCGACACCAACAGCGGCAGCCCCAATGGGGAGGCGGGGCAACGCGATGCGCATCCACCCGTGCCTCGCGCCAAGCCACCTTGTACACCCACCGATTTGAAGATCGTTGCAACTTGCCAGAGCGCACTGCCACAGTGGCCCAACTTAGAGGCGGAGGTGAATACTGCCCTCGCGGTTTTGGCGTTCGATCTCAAGGCGTGTGGTCAAGTCGCGCTTGGGCAACAACTTTCACTACTCGTGGGTACAGACTCCGATGCGGGCACCGCGAGTTCAGTTAAGGCCTGGCAGCGGCAGGCGAGGCTCTCCATGGTTCAGAAAGCGCAAACCGATGCCACGAAGTGCGAGGATTTGAATATCAAGGTCCAATCAGACCTTGATGCGCTTCCTTGTTTTAATTGACCACGAGCTCAAACATCCCCAACCGAAGCTCCGTACATATGTTGAGAATGTGTGGCAATGAAGCGCAAGGTCATTGTCCTCGGCTAGTTTCATTCGTGTCGCGATCAATAATGATCCTATGGGGTCACGATCGAAACCTGCGGTTAGGCCAAACGCGGATGGTCCATGATGACGGCAACTTCCAAAAAGAAAAACGAACAAGCGAATCCAGCCCCTCGTGGAACCCAGGCTACGAAGGCGGAGGTTGATTTCGAAGTCATCATTGTCGGGGCGGGCTTTGGTGGAATGGGCATCGCGATTCAGCTGCAACGGATGGGAATCGATCGCATTCTCATCGTCGATCGCGCGGGAGACCTTGGGGGCACGTGGCACGTCAATACGTATCCGGGTCTTGCGGTCGATATTGCATCGGTAACGTATTCGTATTCCTTCGAACCAAATCCGAATTGGTCGCGCATGTATGCGCCAGGATCTGAATTGAAGGCGTACGCAAATCACATTGCCGCGAAGTATGACTTGCGCCGACGGATGCGCTTCAACTCGAGCGTCGATCACGTCAAGTACAACGAAGCAACCGCCACGTGGACGGTGTTCCTCGAGGGGCAGGAGCCTCTCACAACGCGCATTCTCGTTCTCGCGACCGGCTACCTCGCACAACCCAAGCGACCGAATATTGCTGGGCTGGACTCGTTTGCGGGCAAAGTGATTCATACGGCGGAGTGGGACCACAACTACGAGCTACGTGGTACACGCGCGGCGGTCATCGGCACGGGCGCCACCGCGGTACAGTTGCTCCCCGAGATCGCGCCACTTGTTAAACACCTCGATGTTTACCAGCGCACACCGATTTGGGTTGCGCCGAAAAACGACCCCGAAATCCCTCCTCGTGTTCGCGCGATGTTTGCGCGCATTCCTTTCACACAGCGCCTTGCGCGGTATGCCAACTGCACCCTGCTCGAACTCTTCATGGTGACGCCCGCGCTCCGTCATCGCGAGTTTCCAAGGCTGTCAAAAGGCATTGAGCGCCTGTGTCGCCGCCACATGGCCCACCAAATTCCTGACCGAGCTCTTCGTCGAAAACTAACACCGTCGTACAGTTTCGGATGCAAGCGCCCCACATTTTCAAACGATTATTTTCCCACGTTCGTGCGACCCAACGTCGAGCTCATTACCGAAGGCATCGATCACATTGAGCCAGACGGCATTGTGAGCAAAGACGGGCGCAAGCGCGAAATCGATGCGCTCATTCTCGCGACTGGTTACAAGGTTTGGGAGAAGGGAAACTTTCCGGCCTTCGCGGTCTATGGCCGAGGTGGCGTCGAACTGGGTGCGTGGTGGAACGAGCATGGCTATGAGTCGTACGAGGGCATCACCGTCCACGGGTTCCCCAACATGTTCTACCTCGCGAGTCCGTATTCCTTTACAGGCCTTTCGTATTTCTTTGCGATCGAGGGACACATGAAGCACGTGGCCCGATGTGTTGGTGAACTGAGGCGAAAGGGCAAAACGACGTTCGAAGTGCAAAAGCACGCCCAAGACGCATTCGTTGCGCAAATGCGAAGCAGCGTGAAGGGCACCGTGTTTGCCAATGGAAACTGCGCGCCGGCCAACAGCTACTATTTCAACCAGCACGGCGAATCCACCCTGCTTCGCCTAACACCAACGCCGGTTGCGCTGTGGAAGGCGTCCAGGTTTCCGCTCGAAGACTACCGATTTCATTGAAGCGGCAGCGCGCAGCTACCGGCGTTGATGAAGGTGTAGTTTCGGGCGGGTCTGCACGAAACTCGCTTACCTCCTACCGGCGTCTGCGGCAGCCGACGTTCCCGCATCCACAAGGGCAACTCCACCCGCACTGGTTGCTTCAACTCCGAGGTCTACATTCGTGAGAACAATGTGGTTGCCCAAATTGTGGTCCACAATCAGGCCACCGCCGTCGCCAACAATTTCGAGGTGCGCTGGGTTCCGGATAGCAACACCAAGGACTGGACGTTTAGGAAACACATGGTCAGTTCTCTCGGGATCGGCGCAACTACCACGGTGACTTTCGACACGACGAACTACTACAAATGCGCAAACGCAACGGGGTACACGTCGTACTCGGGGCGCGCCGATTTCCCACCTCCGCTTCGCGCTCCCCGCAGTCCTGTACCGAGCGTTTCCCTGTAGGTTTCATGCTCCAGCTTGCAGACGATGAGCCCCGCTCTTTTAAGATCACAGCCTGCGATCGCTAAATAGCGAGAGGGGTCGGCACCTGGAATACGATCGCCACGCCATCGCCGAACAAGGCGTGGCGCTGCTCTCGAGTGTCATTTTGCCCACGCGCGAAGCACAAGAACGATAAGTAAGGCGGCCTCCTCGCGCAGAAGTGAACCTGTCGCTCGATTCACCGGATCCAGGGCTCGGCCGATCGGTCGTCCATAGTAGACCATGGTCATGGACCATGGTATAAATAGTCAATGGATACCCTGCCCATTTCAAAGTTCAAAGCGACCTGTCTTGCCACACTCGAGCGCGTGCGTCGCACGGGGCGCCCGTTGCGGGTGACTCGTTTTGGCAAGCCGATTGCGGACATCGTTCCGAGCACGCCAAAAGCTCCGTCTCCCAATTGGCTTGGCGCCATGGCAGGCACGGCTGAGATCGTGGGAGACATTACGGTTCCCAGCAGCCAACTTGCGCACTGGAAGGCGCTCACGTGAAGCTCCTTCTCGATACGCACATTTGGCTATGGAGCCAGCTTGATCCACGCCGCCTAAAGAAGCGTGTGGCCTCGGCGTTGATTCGACCTGGAAATGAGCTCTGGCTCTCGCCGATCAGCATCTGGGAGACTCTCTTGCTGGCCGACAAAGGACGCCTTCGAATCAAGGGCGACCCCGTTTGTTGGATCTCGACTTTGCTCGAGAAGGTTCCGATGAAGGAAGCAAACCTGACGCACGAGGTCGCGAAGACCAGTCGAAAGGTCTGGCTACCCCATGAGGATCCGGCAGATCGTTTCCTTGCGGCGACGGCCGACGTCTTCAACCTTGTGCTCGTCACGGGCGATGTGAATTTGCTCAAAGGAAAAGGGTTTCGCACGCTTGCCAACGCCTGAACCACGTGCGGTTCAGTTCTCCAGCGCCTTCGACAGCTGGATCTCATTGTACTGCCCCGAAGCGTCCGTGACCGTGTTGGTCTCGATGGTGACGGACGTTGCAGAACTCTCGGCCGTCAGACAAAGCTCCACGTAATTGTCAACGGTGGTGTCGCCGAACGAAACGGGATGAGCCAGGGTCCCATCCGAGAGTTTCACGGAAAAGCGTGCGAGATAGTCTGGATCCG
>JAHFDX010000295.1 GCA_023248785.1 Myxococcales bacterium | reverse complement strand
AATTAACGAGCGCGCGTGGACGTCTCCGATCTGGCTCTTGCCATAACGCGAGCACGGCTCGTACGGGCGTTCATTGGCCGACCCGCTTGGTCCGTGGGATAATGGAACCGTGAATGTTTTGTCCACGGCTCGTGGTGCCGCACGTTTGGCCAAGGCCGCAGTTGATCTTGCGGCTTTTGGTGTTCCGTCCATCCGCGGTGCGTTGTTTGGAGCGCGGGTTGGAGCGGGCGCGCGCTTCGGATCCAAAGTCCTCGAACGGCTCGGAATTTCGGTTGGCGAATCAGTCGCTCAGGCGGCCTCGGGCGCTTTGCCATCGCTCGCTGTGGTTCGGGACGGCATCACCGTGGAGCTTGCTCAATCAGGCAGTGTTAATGCTCGCGTGAGCCATGCCGCGGTGGCCGCGGCGCGCACTGCAACGATCGGGCGCGCGATGGCGAACGTAGGAAGGGCAACGATGCAAGGCGCTGGCGCTGGGGCGATATTGGATGCAGCGGCTGCGAGCGTGAATGTGGTGAGCCGCGTGCGCGCGGGCCACCTTGCAACGTCGGAAGCTACGCGCATTGTTTTGAAGCACGCAATCCGAGGTGCGGTTGCCGGTGCGGCGGGAGTCGCTGCCGCCAGCGGAACCTCTGCGGTATTGGCTGCCACGGGACTCGGCGTGCTCGGCGCACCTGTCGTTATCCCGTTGGTTGTGATGGTCTCTGCGAGCCGGTTGGCGATGCGCGCTTTTGATCATCGTTTCGGCGTGGAGTGATTTTCGCTTCAGCTTGCTCATAGAGCACGTGCTTCGACGTCGTAAGGGTCGACGGCCCTTTCGGTTCCGAACACCCCTTCCCACTTCGCAATGACGACGGCCGCAAGTCCGTTTCCGATCACATTTACCGACGTGCGTGCCATGTCCATGACTTCATCGACAGCAAGGAGCATGGCTACACCCGCTTCGCCCGGCAGCCCAAAGCCATCGCACGTAGCTGCAATGATCACGAGCGTTGCGCGAGGCACACCCGCAATCCCCTTGGACGTAAGCATCAACGTTAAGATCATTGCGATCTGTTGTGACAGGGAAAGTTCGATGTGCGCGGCTTGCGCGATCGTGAGCGAGGCAAGAACGAGGTACAGCGTTGATCCGTCGAGATTAAATGAATAGCCCGTCGGAACCACGAAGCCCGCCACGCGGTTTGGGACGCCGAAGGCCACCAGCCTATCGAGCAGCTTGGGCAACGCAGCTTCGCTACTTGCGGTGGAGAAGGCAGTAAGCACTGGGTCATGGATCGCCTTCAGAAACCGGAATACCGGCGTTTTCGTGATCACCATCACGGGCACGAACACAAAGAGGACCAGTGCGAAAAGTGCAAGGTAGAGGCTTCCAACGAGGCGAGCATATTGAAGGAGCAAATGCGAAACAGCGGGCCATCCTTTGACGAGGTTTGTTCCCACGGCTTGCCCAGCCGCCATATGGCTCACGTTGTACGCCATGGCGCCGAAGACCCCGATGGGTGTAAGTCGCATGACGAAATCGGTGTAACGGAACATGGTGTGCGCGGCGCCCTGAAAAAACGAAAGCACGGGTTTGCCAACTTCGCCCACGCGGGTGAGCGCGACACCGAAGAGCGTTGCAAACACAACGAGCGGAAGCACATCGCCTTCGGCTGCGTGCTTGACGACGTTCGTTGGAAGGGCATGCAGCGCGATGTCCCATCCACTCATGGGCTTTGCGGCCGACAGGGCAGGGTGCGCGCCAAGATCGAGTGGAAGGCTTACGCCGGGCCTCACGGTGTTCGCGATGAGAAGACCGATAAATAAGGCGATCGTTGTTACGATTTCAAAATATAGAAGTGATTTCACTCCCATACGACCCACCGAGCGTGCATCGCCTGTTTGTGCGATGCCGACCACGATGGTCGAAACGAGAAGGGGTACGATGAGGCCCTTGATCAAACCGATAAAGGCCTTCGAGCAAAAGTAGAAAACTTTGTACCAAGTCGGATAGGAATCCTGCGGGAGGAAACCTCCAAGAAGGATCCCGAGGAACAGGCCGACGAATATCCAAAGTGTGCTCGATCGGTACCAGCAGCGAGCTTGCATGCGTTCTGAACGTATCACCGCCAAAGTGCGCTTGGTGTGTGACAAAGTGGGGCAATCTCGCAGCTGACTGCTAGTCTAAATATGTGCGCAAACGCATTGCGGTTGTGGTTGCTTCGGTACTGGCGTGCGCGGTCTTGCTCGCGGGAAGCCGGCTCCGTTATGCTAACCATGAACCTTCGGCACCGAGTGCGTCCGAACTAACCCGCGTTTCTGGGCCGCCGGCGCTGGACGAGCATGACGATGGAACGCCGCGCCCATTGCGCGTTCCAACCGGACGAACTCCCGTCGTTTCTTGCGAGCAGGCTAAGGCGATCATCGGGCACGCACGTGAGGCGCTCGCGTACCCGCCGCCGCGGGTTGACACGAGAAAGTTTGCGACGGCGGTTGTCGACTGGCTTGATGCTTACGGACTGTGGAGCGCTGCGCCGGATGCGCCGGTTGCTCGCGTGCTGGAGCAACACGCTGAGCAGACGGTGCTCGAACTCGAACGTTCATACGTAGGGTGCACGTCGGTGAAGGCGAGCGGGGATGTTCTTGCCTCGTGGACCGCTGAGCTTCGCGCGACGTTCCGAGACTCGCGCAAGAACGGATACGCCGAGCCGTACGCGGGACTCACGGATAGGGTTTTTGAAGGTGAGTCTTCAGCGAGGCCCGCACTCACGTTGGCACGATGGCTTGGTGAACGCGTAGGCGCGACGGAGAGAACGCTCGGCGATCGCGTTGCTCCGTATGTGCGTGAGGCAGAAGCACGGTATTTCCCGCAAATGTCACCCGAGGAGTGGCAAAACGTTGTACTGGCGGCGGCGGTGCGCGCGTACGTGCAGGTGCTCGATCCTCATGGTGCATGGTCTTCCTTTGACGAAGAAGTGAGCCTTTACGATACGGATGTCGATCTGGCCATGTCGATTCGATTTTGGGATCACGCAACGCGAACGCCTCTGGGCCTGCGTCTTGAGCGCGAACCGACCCCCCCCTTGCAATCGGGTGACGTCGTGCTTTCGGTGGCCGGGGTAAATACCGGAGGGCTTTCGAGTGAACAGGGCGAACAGCTAAACACGGCCGCGGCGAACGCAAGCGTGCCGGTGCTCGTAGACGTGTTTCGCCCAACGTTGAACACCATGGTGAGGCTTTCGATCCACGTGGGCGCGCAAGCGCCACTCGAGCCGATTGAATTAGTAACAACGCGTATTTCTTATGGCGCGGGGGATGTTGCTGTCGTGGCTGTGCCCGATGTGCGCGATGACCTCGGCGCGACTCTGGCACGCGCGCTTCTTAAGGAGCGAAGCGACTCACAGCGTCCACTTGCCGGCGTGGTGCTCGATTTACGTGGAAACGGGGGAGGTTCGACGGATGGAGCGATCGATGCCCTCGGTCTCTTTTTGCCGGGCGCTCCGCTTTTTCCTATGAAGCATCGTGACGGCACCATCGAGGTTGATCACGCGTCGAGGCCGAGTTCTATCGATGAATGGAACGGCCCCGTTGCAACTCTCGTTGACGGGGAGACGGCGAGCGCGGCAGAAATGATTGCCGGCGCGCTCATGGCCTATCGACGAGGTCCAAGTGTGGGACAACGTACGTTTGGAAAGGGTTGCGTGCAGGAGTATTTCGAGGATGTGGAACACGTCGGAATGTTTCGGCTCACCACCCTCCTGTTTGCGCTCCCAGATGGACGGCCCGTGCAACGGGTAGGGCTCGAGCCCACGTATGCGCTTGGAAGCGAGCGGAACGAGGCTTTGCACGACCGCGAAGAGAATGTGGTCAATGCTCCGCCGACGTGGGCGACGACCGACGTGAGGCCCCGACGCCTCATCCGTACCAACGGAGCGTGGCCTCCTCACGGAGGTCATGTGGGCCCGTGCTCCGATGAGCACGTGTGTGCGGCGTTGCGGACTCTCGGAATGGCTACTCATCGGGTTGCTACGTCGCGACGGTAGAAAGCGCGCACGTCTTTTAAGGTTTCGTAATAAGAACCGTTGTGTTTCGTATGACCCGTGGTGGCGGTGAGAACGCGAAGCCCAAACGTCTGCTCCGTCGAAACGGCAAGTGGACGCTTGAGCTCGAGAGTCTCGTGTCGCTGCCCGACAACGTTCTTCGCCCCGTGATTGAGAAAATCGAGGGCGACGATGTGATTCTCTACCACCTTGAGAGCAGCCCCGCCGGTCATACCCTAGCAAACGCGGCGAGCCGTCTATTGCGGAGCACGAACGACCCCAACGACGAACGTGCGTTTGAGGCGAAGCACGGAGCATGGGTTCCTGCGATGCCGCATCGACCTCCGCCGCAACCCGCGTACAACGTGGAACGGGGCTTGGATGTTGAGGCAAAGCGTACCGGCGAGGTCGGTATGAGAACCGAGATGGCGACGATGGCACTCGCCTTCGAACGCATTGCGCGTCGGCTTACGGAAGTCGAAAAGAAGCAGATGCACGCCGAGCTACCGCAAGACCTCGCGATGTTGCTCGACGAGCTTGAGAATGAAAATCGCACGCTCCGTGGGCGCGTGGAAGACCTTGAAGTGCAGGTGCAAGAGCTCGTTGAAGCTGCGCCGACACAGGTGAAAGAAACTGCGCAACGTGCGGTCGAAGCCAAGCAGCGCAATCGAACCGGTGCGCGCACGCTTGATGGCGCCAACGCCGCTCCCGCGCTCGGCATGGGCGACGAGGCGAGTGCCGTTGAATCGCCGAGCGAGTCGGCGGAGGAGCCACCGGCAGGCGACGCGTCAGCTCTGGAAGCCGAAGCTACATCATCGGACGAACAACCTACCGCAGAGCCGCAGGAAGCGCCGGCGGAAGGCGATCAGGCGGATCCCTCCGCGAGTGCGCCGGAGGGCGAGCCCACTGAGACAACCTGACTCCGGGACGCAGCTTCCGCGCGAAGTCGCAAAAGCGCGAGCGGTTCGATGAGTTCGTTGTCCACGGCTTTGCCGATCGCCGTTCGAACCGCGCGGAACGGAGAGGATCCGTTGCTCCCGAAGATCACTTCGGCCACTTCGGAAATCTTGGTTGAGCCATTTGGACAGATGGCGCACTCCACATCCAAGCAAACAAAGTCGCCGACCAACCCTGCCCGCGAGAGTTCAGGCGAGGCATCTTCCTTCAACCTGATCGTTCGCACAAAATCGAAGGCTTTGATCTTCTTGCCAAGGCCATTAATGCGACGGATGACGACGGCGTCGCCAAGGCTTTTCGAATCCGCTAGCCGCTCCTTTAGCCAATCGACTCCTCCGCGTTCGGCGAGAACCATTTGCGGGATCGCGAGAAGATAACGCGCACCCGAGACAACCTTTGAGATGGAAAGATCCTCACGCTCGAGGCGAGCGGCACCTAGGAAAACAAGACCCTTCTGGGAACCCTGCGACAAGGCTTGAAGAGCGGAGCACGGATCGATCTCAGCACAGATCTTCACGTCGACG
>JAHFDX010000294.1 GCA_023248785.1 Myxococcales bacterium | reverse complement strand
CACAGGTCCGACACCGCGAAGTGGCGTGCGAGTCCACTCAGAACCGGAAGCTGCTCTGGCACATAGGTGTCCATGATTTCGGAGAGCAGCTCACGTGGGTACTGCTTCTTGCCGGTGGGGGAATGGTAGTGATGCTCGATCGCGTCACCGAAGTTCTGGACAAACCCACGCATGGGCGCCTTCTCGACCGGACCAAGATTCAACTTGGCGCGACTCTCTTTCGTTTTCATGAGGGAGTTCGATTTGCTCCACATGTCCTCTTGGACGTGGATGAAGTCCTCGTGCGGACCCACGCTCGGAATGTGTGCGTGTCTTGCGCCCTTAACGGGAATCATCCAGCCTTGATGCATGACTTTCGCACGATTCTCCGGATCGAGAATCATGAAGGCATTTTTCAACGTCATGCGGTCCACATGCGATAGTCCAAGGAACTCGCTTGCGGGCTGGTTGGAGGGCACGCCGGCGCCGCCTTTCGTGCCTGGGTAATGGTTCTTTGGTCGCACGTTGTCGTCGTAGAGCCAACCCATGAAGTGATCGAAGGACCGGTTCTCGAGCATCATCACGACGACATGGTCAACTTCCTTGTCGTTCATTTTCGCGCTGGCCTGCCTTGGCCCGCGCGCGGACACGGGCTCCGCTTGGGTCGCGGAGGAAATGAGCAAGGTAGCAAGCGTGAATGTTACGAAACGGGTGCGCGCCATATCCCGGAGGATACAGTCGCTCTATCTCGAGAGGGCTGCGATTTGCGCCCAAAGTTGCGTTTGACGATGTCCGCAAATGTAAGGCGACTCGAAGAGCGGCATCCCCGAGTTTGACAGATGAAAATTTAGTCTTGAGCAGTTTCAGTAGGTTCTAAGGAGGTTTCGGGAGGTTGTGCCACTACAGATTCGGTTTTGAGTAGGCGCGGAGAGATCCGCAGCCCGAGTGTGTGAAAGAGTGTGGCGATGCCGTCTTCGCAGCGGAGAGCGTGGTTCGGAAGATTGGGGAGCGGTCCGACGGAGTCGTCGCCGCGGTAGAGATGACGATCCGCAGACTGGGGTTGGAGCGCATCCTGGATCGGCATCCCAGTCGCGAACGAGATCTTGTTGTGGCACTGTTGATCTCCCGGATCGCCGATGTGGAACGCAAGCTTGCAACTGCGTGTCAACGAAACGAGGGAGGTTCACCGCTCGTTACGCGGTACGCTTCCGAAGGGAAGGGAAGAGTGTTGTGAGATGAGTACCGTGCGTTCTCTCGCGTTTCGGACCGATATCTTCCTCACGGCCGTGGATGGTGTCATTCATGACCGAGGGCGATACATCGTCCTCGCGACACCCTCGAATCCGGACTTCTGGTGGGGAAACTTCCTCCTCTATCGTGAGCCGCCCGACGCGCATGCTGCAACTCGCGGTCACGACAGATCGTGGCTCGACGACCATGCGCGAGAGCTCCCGAACGCCGGCGCGAAGCTCTTCGCGTGGGACACACCCGACGGCGCCAAGGGCGACGTCGAGCCCTTCCTGCGTGACGGCTTCGAGCTCGACGAGAGCGTAATCCTCACGGCCACGAGCGTCGTCCGCCCGCCTCGTTGGAACGACGACGTGAAGGTCGAGCCGATCCGCACTGACGCGCAATGGGTCGCGTGCGCGACCTTGCTGACGAACGCGTTCGCGGCCCGCCGCAGCGGTAGCATCGACGATCTCCATACCTTCGTCCGCCAGCAACTCGAGCGCTACAAGTCGATGCAGCAGCAGAAGACGGGGCAATGGTACGGCGCGTATCTCGACCGAGAGCTCTCCGGCACGCTCGGCCTCGTTCGCGTCGACAGCGAGGAGCACGACGCCGCGGGCGCCCTCGGTCGGTTCCAACTCGTCGGCACCGATCCACGCTTCGCTCGTCAAGGCGTTTGCTCGACGCTCGTCCACAACGTCGCTCGACGAGCTCTGTCCGAGCAAGACTTCGGTACGCTGGTTATGGCCGCAGACGCCACGTATCACGCCGCGCGCGTCTACGAGTCCGTCGGGTTCGAGCCGACCGAACGGCTACTTGCCGTGCTGAAGAAGGCGCCTGCTTCGTGACCCAGGGAACAGGTCGACATTTCGGCCTCGACGTGAAAGCCGGTTCGGTGATGAGGGAAGGTATGGAGAGAGAGGGGCGTCGAGCGAGAGACCGAACACCGGCGCGGAGCCTTCGTCGATGCCACATCCCGCCCGTCCACACCACTCGTCGCCACACCAGTCCGGCCCGGCACCACACCACTCGCCCGACCATCCTGGTGAAACGCTCCGTTACGTCCAGAAACGAAAAAGGCCGCTCTTGGCGGCCTTCACGTAGAGCGGGAGAAGGGATTTGAACCCTCGACGTCCACCTTGGCAAGGGACCTAAAGTGGTTACTGGTTGTTACGAATCGTTACGACACACTGACTTTTACTGAGCGATGCGTGACCTGAGCGTTCCGTGCGTTACGCAGCGTGAGTGGGGAAGTGGGGAAGATCGTGGGGAAGATCGATGGTGAGTGGGGAATAATATGCAGACTGCACACAAACAGAAAGGCGCGGGAAAAGATGCGTCACGTGCCGCGTGCTACATTACCAACACGATGTCGAAGCAGACTGCGATCAAGCTTAAGGTCGAGATTGGAGCCGACCACATGGTGCGGCTTCCCGATGACGTGCCCATGGGGCCGGCCGAAGTGATCGTACTCGTGGATGAGACCGCAACGAACGGAACCGGCGGCGAGAAGAGCCTCCTCGGTCTGTTTGCGGATGAGCCCGAGATCGTCGATGAGGCGATGGCGCACGTGGTCTTGCGCCGTAAGAACCGGCGCACGCGATCCGTGACATGAACCGCGCGCTTCTGGACACAGACACCCCCAATCGGTGCACTGTTCTCGTTTAGGAAATCTGCTTGATTTGACCAGTTCATGGTCTGCCGACAGACGCTCGCCACGTTTGACGGTTCTGATGTTCTCCATCGCGCTTCGGCACCGCGACGACCGGCTTCGCGCAGGCGCGCTTTGCTCTCGGGTGTTCGTGTACCGGTGCAGAGCCCGCCATGCAGTTTGCAGCGGCCATTTCGCGGATGATTGCGTCCGTGATCTCACGTCGCGGGTCGCGGCAGGGTCCGCCCGTTCGTGTGCGCAACACTTTCGATTCAATTAAGATGCTATCTCGCGTCGGCTTCTTGACCCTATTGGCAACAACATCCTACTGGGCTGTTCGCGACGAGGTCTCCCAACAGGTACTTGTTCCCATCGTGCTCCCACGAGTACGTCGCCACTTCATCGCATGATTTCAGCGAGCGTCCGAGGTTGTCGCGCCAGGTCGTCCCTCCGCTTTTTTTCTCGTAGTAGTAGCAAGGGTGCAGGGCGGGTGCGAGCTACCGCGTGAGCCGGGAGAGCATCGCGACGACGCGCGAGGCGAGGGCAACGACGCGGACTTCATCGTCGTGGGAAGCGGCTCCGAGAAGGGCAGCAATTTCGATGGCCGCACCGGCCTCCGCAGCTTCACCACGGGCGACGGTGTATGCGCGGGCCTTATCGGCACGTGCTCTTTGCAGCCCGTGTGGCTTCATCGCGAAGCTTTGCATCGCGGATATTCGCATCGCGTACAGCGACAAGGAGGTCGCGCGCGACGTGTGCCTTTTGCGGTGTGAGCCATCCCTCTGCTCGAAGCCCGTTTCGTACCGGAGACGGCGGCGGTTACGGATACGGGCAACGGTCTTAGTTCACGGGTCTTTGGTCACACAGCGCTCTGTTGGGTACGCTCTGCGCGGCGTTGCCAGAAGTCCTCGAAGCGACCGCTGAGTTTGCAGCAGCGCAACGCGATGATCGCGTCGACACCGGCAACGGTCCAGTGCATGCCGGCGCGATTAGCGTTTCGACTTCGTCGGCGATCTCCCGCGTGAGTTCGGCGGCGATCGCCGTTTTTTTTCCGGGGTCGATTCGTGCACGGGTCGCCCATCGCAGATGGCTTCGTTGACCTTGAGAAGCCGATCGCACATCGCCCGGAAGTCTCGATACTCCGCGACTTCGCGCTCGATCTTGGTGAGGGCAGCCCCCACCCGAAATTGGCGCGTCTTCGTCTTCCCGTCCACCTTGACCGTGTACGCGTAGTACGGGCCATGACCCGGATGAAAGCTCGCCGCGCAGGCACAATTCGCTTTGCCACACGTGCGGAAGTTCAAGGTGATCGATCCGCGGCGCATATCGCCGGTTCGGCTCAGCGAGTCGAGCAACGCCTCGCGATGAGCGAGAAGCTTTACGAGCGGGTCGAGAGTCATGCATGCTCCTTCTGAAAGCCAATATACTCTCAGAGTGTTCGCTCAAACAACTTCTCACTGCAGAACGCACGATCATGACGGGCGCCCAGAGCGGCCCGGCCGTTTACACCTGTGAGACCGCGGTGGTACTCATTGCGGTTCGGTATCAAAGTCGTGGGGCTCTCATAAGAAGCGCCTTAGAATGAAAACAGGAAGGGCGTTAGAATGAAAACCCATGCTTTTCTTGCAAGGTTGCTCGTTGCATTGGTGACCGCGTGCGGAACGAGCGAGGTGGATTCGCTGACCGGCGCGGATGCCGCGACCGATGCGAGCGCCGCAGATGCAAACATCGCGGACACAAGCTTGCCGGACGCGTCGGTTGTGCCGGTCCTATCGATGTCGGCGGGGGACGATTACGCGTGCGTGATTCTGGACGACAACAGCGTGAAGTGCTGGGGTTATAACTTCGACGGTCAACTGGGCCTTGGCGACACGAACCACCGCGGTGACGACGCGAACGAGATGGGCGACAATTTGCCGAAGGTGGATCTGGGAACCGGACGCACGGCCAAGGCGATATCGACGGGGGTGCAGCACACGTGCGTGATTCTGGACGACAACAGCGTGAAGTGTTGGGGTGATAGCCACTACGGTCAACTTGGCCTTGGCGACACAAGCTGGCGCGGTGACGACGCGAACGAGATGGGCGACAATTTGCCGAAGGTGGATCTGGGAACCGGACGCACGGCCCAGGCTATCTCGGCGGGGGCCTATCACACGTGCGTGATACTCGACGACCACAGCGTAAAGTGCTGGGGTGAAAACTACGGCCAACTTGGCCTTGGCGACAAGAACCACCGCGGTGACGACGCGAACGAGATGGGTGATAACTTGCCCAAGGTGGATCTGGGAACCGGGCGCACGGCTAAGGCCGTATCGGCGGGTGGAGGTCACACGTGCGCGATTCTGGACGACAACAGCGTGAAGTGCTGGGGTAGCAACTACTTTGGTGAACTTGGCCTTGGCGATACGAACAGCCGTGGTGACGACGCGAACGAGATGGGTGATAACTTGCCCAAGGTGGATCTGGGAACCGGGCGCACGGCCCAGGCCATCTCGGCAGGCGCCTTGGACACGTGCGCGATACTCGACGACCACAGCGTGAAGTGCTGGGGTTACAACGGGGAGGGTGGACTGGGCCTTGGCGACACAAACCACCGTGGTGACGACGCGAACGAGATGGGTGATAACTTGCCCAAGGTGGATCTCGGAACC
>JAHFDX010000293.1 GCA_023248785.1 Myxococcales bacterium | reverse complement strand
TCGGCGGTTCGATATGGCAGCGCCTCCGTCGCGATCATGAACAGCTCTTTTGGCGCGCGCGGTCGAACAATCCGGTGAACGCGTGGTATGCAGAGAGCGCTGACGGCATTTACAAGACCGCTCGATGGTGGGTCTTTTGGTGCGGACTCTCTTCGTTCCGTGAAATTGAGAGATGTGTCGAGCGGGCTCTCCAAATGCCGCCAACTCTGAAAGATGTTCCACAGGTCGAGGCATTACCGTGACCTTGCGCGTGGGGATGATCGGCGCACGTGGCTATGTGGGCGGCGAACTTGTCCGGCTCCTCGCCGGCCATCCTGAGGCAGAAATTGTATGGATTGGATCGACTTCACGGGGCGGACACCCCGTCGAGCTTGAAGGTGCAAAAGCAGACCTCGTCTACAGTGAAGCAGACCCCGATTCGCTACTACGTCGTGAAGTCGATGTAGTGTTTCTCGGCGTCCCCAATGGAGAGGCGAAGGGGTGGGCATCCTCGATCGATGCACGCGCAAAGGATACCTGCATTATCGATTTGAGCACCGATCATCGACTCGACGAACAGTGGGTCTACGGGAATCCAGAACACAATCGAACTCGCGTTGCGGGCGCCCGACGCATCGCAAATCCCGGATGTTATGCAACGGCAGCCTTGCTCGCTATCGCCCCCGTCGCTGAGTGCCTCCGCTCCCCAGCCACCGTGTTCGGTGTGAGCGGATACAGTGGTGCTGGCGCAAAACCTTCTCCAAGGAACGACCCTGACATGCTTCGCGATAATGTCGTTCCGTACACTTTGACGGATCACTCTCACGAACGCGAACTCGAACGAGTACTCCGTCAACCCGTGAGGCTGCTTCCACACGTTTCCTCATTTTTCAGGGGGATGATGTGTACCGTAGCGCTCTCGTTGCGCGCCCCGGTCACGCGCGAACTGCTTTTCGAACGGTATCGCAGCGTCTATTCAAACGAACATTTCGTTCGTTTCATTGAAGGTGTGCCGCTTCTTCGCGACGCCTGCTTGACACATCACGTGACGGTCGGCGGAGTCTCTGTGGCAAGCGACGGTTTTTCCGCAAGCGTCGTCTCCGTTCTTGACAATCTGCTCGCCGGTGCTGCGAGCCAAGCGATTCGCAACATGAACCTCGCCTTCGGATTGAACGAAGAGTTGGGTCTTGCATGACGATCCTTTGGAAGAAAGATGGAACTTCGGTCGACGACGCTCTTCATCGCTTCATGAACAGTCGTGATGTCGAGGCCGACCGCGAGCTGTTCTTGTTTGACATTCATGCAACGGCCGCGCACGTGCGAGGCCTTGGTCGCATTGGTTTGCTTTCGGACAGCGATGTTTCGACCCTTTGCGCCGAACTCTCTAGGCTAGGCGACCGCTTTTCGAACGGGGAATTTCTACTCGACGAGCGTTTCGAGGATGCTCACTCGGCCATCGAGTTCGAGCTGACGGCAACGTTGGGAGAGCTTGGCCGGCGCGTGCATGCGGGCCGCAGTCGAAATGACCAGGTACAGGTGGCACTTCGCCTTTACATGAAGGATCGTCTCGTTCGCGCCCACGACCACATTTGCGATATCGCGAAACGTCTGCTCACGCGCGCGGAACGTGAACATGACGTGCCCATGCCGGGGTACACGCACTTGCAAAGAGCGGTGCCCTCGTCGGCCGGTCTATGGCTCGCTGGCATAGCAGAGTCGTTCCTCGACAGCGCCGACGCATGTGCGTTCGCACATACACGCGTTGACTCGTGTCCCTTAGGCACCGCCGCTGGGTATGGGGTGAACCTTCGCCTCGATCGGCAAGGCGTCTCCACAGAGCTTGAGTTTGCACGCTTGCAAGTCAATCCTCTCGCTGTACAAAACGCGCGCGGGAAATACGAACTCGCTGTGCTGGATGCACTAGGGAGTGCGCTCCTCGACGTGCGGCGCTTCGCTTGGGATCTGTCACTCTTTGCGACGAGCGAGTTCGGATTCGTAACATTCGCAAGTGAATTTACAACGGGCTCCTCCATCATGCCGAATAAGCGCAATCCAGATGTCGTCGAGCTCTTACGAACGTCCAGCGCAGAAGTTGAAGGCGCGCGCACGCAAATCGCGCAAACGCTGTCGCTACCAAGTGGATACCAGCGTGATCTTCAGGCAACGAAGGCTCCGTTCATTCGAGCCGTGGAAACAACTCTTGCTGCATTGGTCGTGACCGAACGACTTGTCGACGGATTCGCACTGCAGCACGAGCGCATGCGTGCAGCCATCGATGCAGACATGTTCGCCACGGATCGCGCCGTGGAGCTCGTAACCAATGGCGTTGCATTTCGCGACGCATACCTGAAAGTCGCGCGTGACCTCGGTGCCCTTTGGGATCGCACGCCCGAAGAGAGCCTTGTCGCGCGAGTCTCACCCGGTGCATGCGCCGATCTTTGCCTGGATGAGCTACAAGCGCGGTTAGGCCTTGCGATAAACCGGCTGAAACGTTCGCCGCTGTAAGAAATCACGCGAACAGCCGTATACAAGGTCATGGTACTGCGCAAGAAAGGCGCACCTGCGCCGGTTGGACACGACAGGTCTAAGATCAAGCGTGCGATTTCTCCCTCCCGACGCGCCATCGCACCCTTTGCCGTAGCACTGGGCTTTGCGGGAGCCGCGCTCGTAGGCACCGCATGCGGCAGTCGCCCTCACCTCGCCGGCGCGGTTATGCCGGTTAGCCTCGAACCGAGGCCCGAAGCAGACGCTGGCTCGCCTTCCGCGGATGCAGGTGAAGTTGCACCCATAACGCTGCCGCATAAATAGCTGCGCGCGAGGCAGCCTTGAGGCCAAAAAGGGTGCGCCAGCTTCCAGTTTCGGCGGCAGAGCTACAGCCCCCCGCTCGCCGGACGTTCAATCATGGTGGAATGATCCGCACATGCGTTGGAGTGCTCGCGCTCAGTATCTGTGGTTGTGCTCCGGCCTCAAGCTCAACCTCAACCGCAACCGCAACGCTGACGTTCGATAATAAGACAGAGTCAGTTACAATTTCAAAGTCCGGACTGGCCCCTGCGGACGTTCCCATGCAGTCGACCCTCGCTCGAGCCACGCCGACGCGGTTCGCGATGCGCCTAGTCATGGTGTACCTCTCCGAAGAGATTACGCCCACGAAACACGACAACGTGGGCATGGTGTCGAGGATTTGGGAAAATCCGAACTGCAGCGGAGTTGCCGACTGCGACTACTTCGACTTCGCAGAGGGGAGCAGCGCCGTTAACGCAGCGCTCAACTCGCAGGCGATGTCTGTCCAGCCGGGAACGTATCGTTACGCGCGATTGGAGTTCTGCCGCGGCACTCCAGATCACCCGAACGTCGAGTGGCAAGTGGCTGGCATGACTGCTCCGCACGGTTGGACAAGTGGCGTATGCGTGATCGACAGCGTTCGATTCGATCCACCGCTCGTGATCGCGCCCGGAGACAACGTGTCCGTCTCTCTCGGGTACACGTTAGACGGCACAACCATGCGCGCCGATGTGCCAACAACATGGACGCCCGAATCACACGCTCTTTATGATCCGCAGGGCGCAATGCTGGGAGCGTTTGCAGATTGCGTGCGCAACGCAGATGGAACGAGCGCAACGTGTTTGAGCTTGCCCACGTTCACACCTACGGCGTCAATCACACACTAGGGTGTATCCTCCAAGTGTTGGCGGTATACGTGCGCCTAACCGTTCCAGTCCGTCCAGTGACACGATCGTGGATCGCTTGGCTTGATCGCGAAACCCAGTGCCCCCCTCTCCCGACGGGGGAGGAACCAAAGGTGGGGGCCGCCCAGCGCACGCCGCGCGCGCTCGGGCTGTCATGTTGGTTCAAAGCGTGCAACGACTCTCCTTGAACATGCCGAGCGGCAGCCCCAAGAAAGATCCTGGGTGCTCGTGGAACAAGCCCCCACCTTGATCCTCCCCCGCTGGGGGAGGCAGCGCGAGACCCCCTTCTTGCTCCACTCCTATAGGACGAACAGAGGATCCCACGTTCGAGCGGTAAGCATGCCGCTAAGAACTTCGAGGACACGCCCTAATTCATACTGCTGCAAATAGAAGAACCTACGGAGCGCGCGCCAACACGTACCCGCGCAAGGTAGGGTGCTCCTCTGTGTATGCCCGGCGTTCGATCGACGCCTCAACAACAAACCCGGCATCGACCAGCGCGCGCTGAATATCGGCCACCTTGAACAATCGAAAAACGAGACGTACGTGTGCTCCGAGAAATTCTTCCACATAAATGTCCTCCGAGCCCACATGGAACGACAAAAGGACCAGGCCGCGAGGCTGAAGAACCCGCAAAAATTCGCGAACCGCATTTCGAACCTCGGCTAGCGACAGGTGTACGATCGCATAGAAGGCGGTGATCGCCGCGAACGTGCCATCTTCTTGCTGCAGCGCAAGCATGTCACCAACCTCGAACTGCACGGATGGGTGAAGCCGCCCAGCGTGTGCAATCATCTCCGGCGAAAGGTCGACACCCAGGGCGCGAATCCCATGGTCGCTAAGATAGCGAGCAACGTGACCGGGTCCTGTTCCGATATCAGCGACGATACCTCGGTCTCCGAACTCGTCCGCAACCATGTTCAGAAGAGCTCGATCGAGCGGCTTATGACGGAGTTCGTCAACGAATCGCTCGGCATACGCCCCAGCTACGACATCATAAGCAGCTCGAAGGTGATCACGATCGGCAGGCATTCGGAATCGATTAGCAGCCGCTCACAAGCGCAGCAATCGCCCACCCGCCTGCTTCGATGATCGAGGTCCTTGTCAGGAACCTGGTCCTGGTCGCGATCGAGTTCGAGGCACCGTCTCCAAAAATCGGCGTAGAATCCCTTCAATCTCTAACCGCTGGAAGGAACCACATGCGCACCATTCTTGCCAAGGCAGCTGCTCTCATGTTCGCAATCGGAATGCTCACTACGCTCGTCGTGCGCGCGGGTCTCGCTGGTTGTGGGGGGACACCAGCACCGACTGCCTATCCACCAGCGACCCTTGCGGCACCCGAAACAGAGAAGCCGAAAAAGGCGGCCTTGGACGACGGTGAACCCGCCGCGCCCGAAAACTTTCTTCCTGCGTCGAAGGCCGGACCTCCCGTGTTGCGGAGACCAACGTCACCTGCATCGTCAAGCAAACCAAAGCAACACTGAACCATGTTCGAGAACACATTCGACCGAATTGTAACTCTATGTGTATCTATTTCGATCTTGGTGGCCGTTTTCGTTCCGCTTGAACGGTTGTTTCCGGCGCGCGCCGGACAGCGGATTTTTCGGCCTGCCATCGGAACCGATGCGCTGTTCTTTGCAGGGCAATACCTCGTGTGGAGTGTTGCCTCGATTACTATTCTTTCGGCAATCCAGCGTGGGGCGACAGCGCACCTTACGCGCCCTGCCCTGCTGCAGCTTGTGCCCACGTGGATGCTCTGCGTCCTGGCTGTCATCCTAGGCGATCTCCTTGTGTACGGATTTCACCGCGCGTGCCATGCGTGGGAGCCACTCTGGAAGATTCACGCCGTCCATCACAGCTCCGAGCAC
>JAHFDX010000292.1 GCA_023248785.1 Myxococcales bacterium | reverse complement strand
AAGCGGGCAGAACGTGTCAAAGCCCTTCCCGCGCGTGAACTGCACATCTATGCGCTGCAGATCGCGCGCTGTGATGTCGCCCGCGCAGGTGATTCCAAAGAGACCCGCGCGGGCTTGAGCGACGGATGCGTTTCGGAGGCGCTTTGAAATCACCAATGCAAGTTCGGCTTCGTGTTCCACACGCGAACTTTGAACGGGCAACACGATGGCATCATTTGGGCCGATGACCGCGGAGGGGGGCTTTAGAAACAAGAGGGGTTCGGAAGGTGCCTCGTTGCCAAGCTCCTTGGCGTGCGCTGCGTAATTGCGGCCCACACACACGATTTTGGACGGTTCGACGGGTGCGATGAGGTCGTGCTCGATCCACGCAACCGACTCGCCCGTGTCCCGTCCTGAAAGCCAAGGGGCTCGATCGAGTACAAGGGCCGCCGCTCCATCGAGCCGCGCATAAAAAGGCTCGCGCTTGCTTCCGAGGGGCCTAATTCGTGCGTAACGCATGATGGTCACGGTAGCACTGGGGGCTCGCCTTATGCGTGCCGCGGCGCTAGGACATGGGCATGGGTCGGCTCATACGCCTTGCTTTTTCTCCCGATAGCGATGACCTGTTTATGTTTTGGCCGTTGCTTTCGGGGCACGTGAGTGACCCCGACTTTCGCTTTGTTTCCGAGCGTGCGGATACGCAGGCGCTCAACGAACGCGCAGCCGTTGTGCAAGACGACGTGATTGCTATTTCGATTGCGCGCTATGCAACGGTTTCGGAGGCATACCTTCTTCTGCCGCACGGCATGTCCATAGGTCGCGGTTACGGGCCTGCCATTGTTTCGCTGCAGGGACGTTCGCTCGAATCATTGCGAGGCGCGCGCATTGGAGTCCCCGGTCTTCATACAACGGCGTACTGGGTCCTCCGAATGCTCGTCCCCGAGTTTTTTCCGGTCGTCATTCCTATCGCGCCATTTTCTCGGGTATTCGACGCACTTCGAACGGGGGTCGTGGATGCAGCACTCGTGATTCACGAAGGCCGCCTCACGTTTGCCGACGAGGACTTTTCCTTAGTGGGCGATCTGGGGATCTTGTGGGCAGAGTTGACCTTAGGACTTCCGTTGCCTCTTGGAGGCAACGCCATTCGTCGCTCACTTGGTGACGATTGCATCACACGCGTTTCCGATTTGTGTCGACGATCGATTGAGTGGGCACTCGAGCATCGCGAGCAGGTGATGGTCGAGTTAGCTTTAGCGGAAGGGCGGGCTGATGTGGCCCTCACCCCTACGCAACTTGATCAGTATCTTTCGATGTACGCAAACGAGGACACGCGCGCCATGCGTGCCGACGTGCAGCTCGCGATCGAGCAGCTTCTCAGCCGCGGGTATGACGCGAGATTGTGTGAGGCGCGCGTGCTCCCCGAATTTGCACCTTAATAAGGATGCTACGTCTGCCCGAGAGCTTCCCGCACGGCTTCATCGCTAAGAAACCCGTGTTCAAGTAACTGGTCGAGGTGCATTTGCAATGTCCGCATGCCGTACGGATGAACCCCTTTTTCCATCAGCGCTTTGAGCGGTGGATTGTTTTCGGGGCGCCGAATGGCATCGCGGACGAGCAGCGTGGCGACGAGGATCTCGGTGGCAAGAATGACCCCTTGACCGTCCGATCGCGGAAGAAGGCGTTGGGCAATGATCCCTTGAAGCGCGCTCGCGATGCGCGTCCGATTCTCGACTGCGTCACCCTTCATGAGGGCCAACATGCGCGTGACGGTGCGCGTTGCGTCGGGCGTGTGAAGCGTCGACATGACCAGGTGCCCGGTTTCAGCCGCCTTTAGAGCAACCTCCATCGTTTCGTCGTCGCGAATCTCGCCGACGAAAATTACGTCCGGATCCTGCCTAAGGGCGGCGCGTAGGGCTTGAGCAAAGCCTCCCGTGTCGAGCCCGACCTCGCGTTGGCTGATGGAGGATTGTTGATCGGTGTGCACGTATTCAATTGGATCTTCGATAGTGACGATATGGAGCGGCTTCGTCGTGTTGAGGTGCCCAATCATGGCGGCGATCGACGTGGACTTGCCGTGACCCGCGGCTCCCGTCACGAGCACGAGCCCATTGGGCTTTTCGGCAAGTTCACGCGCGACCCCGGGCAGGCCAAGATCGTACACGTTCGGCACCGTCGTTGGGATGTAGCGCATGACGGCGGCGAGGCTCGACCGCTGGCGATAGAGATTCACCCGAAAGCGTCCGACGTCGGGTACCTCGTACGAGGTGTCGTACTCCTGAAGCGTGTCGAGGGCGTCGCGCACCTTTGGATTTCTGACAATGTGCCGTGCGATCGCTTCCGTGTCGTCGGCGGCAATGCGATCGGTTTTGAAATAAACCATATCGCCCCGAATCCGCGCACCCGGAGGTTGACCCACCTTGAGGTGGATGTCGGTGGCGTGGGCCGATACCGCTTTGCCCAAAAGCTGATGGAAGAATGCGGGGTCAGCAAATGCGGTCACGGGGCGAGTGTATCAGCCTGCTCGCGTCGAAAGGTGACTCTGGTTACTCTGTGGCGATGAACTGCGAGTTGTGTGGAGCCCCCACCACCCCAGGATTTGTAACGTGTCGTTTCTGCAAACGCCCCGTCAGTGCCGCGCTCGCAGCAGGCGCGATTCCTTGCCCCACGTGCCAAACGCTCAACGTGTGGGGCGCGAGCCGGTGTGTGCAGTGCAACGGATGGATCGTGGTTCAGTGCATTTTTTGTGGGCAGGTATCGCCGTACAATCAGCCGTCGTGCTTGTCGTGCCATGAGGCGTTCGCGGGGTCGACGGAGCGTAAAGCACAGCTTGAAGCGCAACGCCGTCACGCCGAATCGATGCAGAATGCACATATGGTGGGAAACGCTGCCGCGCCGTTTTGGGTGCAGCGGCGGGTGCTGCTGTGGGCAGTTGGATCGCGCGAGGTTCACACCATCACGACGTCTGGGTGGAGCACTCCCACGTGGCGCCCGAACAACCGTTTGATCACGGAGAGTGCGCGGGGAACGCAGCAGAGGAGGTGAGTGGTCACGTCGACTCGGTCACGAGCGACGATTCAGATGGCGACTTCTTTGGTGGCGACGCAGGCGGTGATGCGAGCGGTAGTTTCTCCGACGACGATGATTCGTGAACCTTAGGCGGAGCGCCTTAGTCGCGTTCGACGACGCCGATATACGGTAAATTGCGGTATCGCTCACCAAAGTCGAGGCCGTAGCCGACGACGAACTTGTCTTCGATCGTAAATCCCAAGTAGTCGACTTGCACTTGAACGCGTGCCCTTGCCGGCTTGTGCAGCAAGGAAGCTACTTTGACCGACCGCGGACCGCGCGTGCGAAGAAGATCGATCAGGTGCGCAATGGTGAGACCGGTATCGACGATGTCCTCAATGAGCAGGACGGCCTCGTTGACGATGGGCTTCGAGAGATCTTGCGTGATTTGAACGACTCCGCTCGTTTCGGTCCCTTCGCCGTACGAGCGGGTGCCTAGGAAGTCGATTCTCGTCGGAACCGTGATGTGCCTCGCCAAGTCCGCCGCAAAAATGAAACTGCCTTTGAGCACACACACAAGGACAACCGAACCATCTTTGTAGTCGCGTGAGATCAGGTCACCGAGTTCTTTCACCCGGGTTGCGATTTGCTCGGCCGATATCATTGTCACGATCCGCTCGCTCATGCCGCGGGCATATCACGGTCGATCGGCGCTCACCACCCGAGACCTTCTGCATGCAAATGGAGTCCGTTGGTTTCGACGCGAATGGCGCCGAGGGTGGCGGTCCGCATCACGCGTGTGCCGTTGCGCTCCAAACGGTCGATAACACCTGGGTTCGGGTGGCCGAAGCGATTGCGTATTCCGCTTGAGATGACGGCCACCTTGGGGCGCACGGCGGCAATCCACCCTTCCGAGGAGGATGTTGCACTCCCATGATGCCCCACCTTGAGCAGGTTGGCGTGCAGATCAGAGCCGTACTTCCGAAGCAAGTGCGTCTCGGTCTCCAACTCAGCATCGCCAACAAAAAGCAGGCGAACGTCTTTTAGTTCGTATTGGATGACGAACGAGTTGTCGTTTTCGCCCCGCGCAGCGTCAACGTCCGGACACGGCCACAGGACACGAACGATCGTCCCTCCCACGGTATGGCTTCCGCATAGCTCTCTCGGATGACGAACGCGAACGCCTCGATCTGCAAGGCCTTGCAGCCACATGTTGTATGAACCATCCGGGTGCTCTGCCTGTGCTTGGCCGGTGTCCCACACTTCGCCGATCGCGATGCCGTCCGTGCCGTGCAAGAGACCGCCGTAGTGGTCAGGGTGTGGGTGCGAGACCACGACGATATCGATGCGGGAAACTCCCAGCGACCGAAGTGAGGGGCCAATCACGCGCGCACCCATATCGAATGTCGAACCGATGGTGCCCCCGCCGTCGATGAGCCAAACGAGGCCGTTTGGTGAACGCAACAGGGTTGAATCGCCTTGGCCGACATCAAGGTGAAGGGTGCTGAGTGTGTCTTGAGGGTCTTCGATGGTGGAAGGGCGTCCAACGAAGAAGACGACGCACGCGAAGAGTAATGAGAAGACGCGTGCGTGTGCACGCGACACAGCAGTTGCTACAAGTGCGATCGCGAAGGCGGCCATTCGCCATGGCGTCATTGTGGGCAATTCGGTGCGAAGCATCGGCAGCGAGGCCGTTTGGTGGGCGAGGGCTGTAAGTGCCCGAAGGGCGCGGGAGCCGACGTCGGATATTCCAACCGCTACGTGCGTTTCCGGAATGACCGGGACCAGAAGGCAGGCGGGCAACGCCAGCAGTTCACCGAGTGGAATGGCAATGAGGTTGACCACCAGCGTTCCAATCGACAAAGTCGAGTTGAGCGTGGCAAGCAGTGGCACGCAGGGCACAGTGGCTGCGCACGTGGCGCGAAACGAACTGGAAACGTAACCCATCAGCGAGGGTTTGGTCGTGCTCCTGGTCATCCAAACGAGACCGCCGGTTGCAGCCGCTGAAAGGGTGAAGGATATATCGAGCGCAACGACCGGGTCGACGCACCATCCTGCTGCGAGCGAGAGGCCATAAGCGCGAAGAGCCGACGGACGCCGTCCAAAGAGCGGTGCGAGCCATGCGAACGTCAGCATCCATGCGGCGCGTTGAGCAGAACCACTTCCGCCTGCGAAGTCTGCGTACAGCCATGCGAGACCGATCCCAAAACTGAATGCGAATGTTCGCGTATCGTAACGCCGACTGAGGCACGTAACACGTGCAAGACATGCTTGAAGGAGGCGCACCATACTCGCGACGACGAGCACAAGATGCATTCCAGAAACGGCCAACAAATGCAGAAGGCCACTTGCTCGAAAGTCGTCCAAGGTCGTTTCATCGAGATCGCTCTCGCCCAAGACCAGAGCGCGCGCGAGTGACTCGACATCCGCATCAAAGAGAGCAACAAGCTGCTCGCGGACGTTTTGCCGTACATCATCGACCCTGCGAAGAGGGTGTACCGATCGCACGTGTTGGTCGACGGAGACAATGCGCCCGCTGACAACGAAACCGCG
>JAHFDX010000291.1:2914-5550 GCA_023248785.1 Myxococcales bacterium | reverse complement strand
CTTCGCCGCAAGAAATGGCGCCCGCAAGCTCGGTCACCCTCACAGCCCTGCGCGCAGACGGAAGTGAAGCGGGTAGCTATCAAGTACCTGCTGGAACGGCGAACCTAGGTCGCGAATCGGGCGGCATCTTTGCGAGCGACAGTTACCTTTCACCAAAGCACGCTTCGATTCGTTCGCTCGGCGGCGGGCGCGCTATCGTTCGCGACGAAGGCTCGCTCAACGGTGTCTACCGAAAACTCCAACGCGACACACCTGAGCCCCTTGTCGACGGCGACGTCTTTCGCATTGGCCAGGAAATCCTTAAGTTTGAGTTGCTGAAGCGCGAGTCCGCATCGGCAGAAGGCGTGGAACGTTTCGGGTCGCCTCGGCGCGACTACGCCGCCCGCATCTCACTCGTCATTGGCCGCAATCAAACGGGCAATGCGTTCGTCGTTCCCGCTTCAGGCGCCCACATCGGGCGCGAGCGCGGCGACATGTTGTTTCCGGAAGACGGCTACGTCTCAGGCCTGCATTGTCATATTGCTCCGGAAGGAGATTCGTTCGTGCTGATCGATCTTGGCAGCTCCAACGGCAGCTACCTTCGTCTGCGCGAAGAAGTAGAACTTCAAACCGGCGACGTCCTTCTGATGGGTCAGCAGCTTTATCGCGTCAACATTACTACCTAATGGAAAACGCCGGACCGAGCTCCCGTAAGACGATTCGGGTGGTGGCTGCGGTCATCGAACGCGACGGTCGGTATCTCATCACGCAACGGCGTGCTTCGGCTGTTTTGCCTCTGAAGTGGGAATTTCCCGGAGGTCGCGTGGAGGCGCGCGAAACCGACGCCGACGCACTTATGCGCGAAATGTATCACCGCCTGGGTGCAAAGGTTCGCATCGGCAAGCTCATCTCGTTCGTGAGTCATCCTTACGAACACTACACCGTCGATCTTTTCCTTTACGCCTGCGAGCTCGACGGCGAGCACCTCGAGCGCTGGAACGTGCAGGATTTTGCGTGGGCACCGAGCGCAGAGTTCGAGAACTACATCTTCACACCTGCTGACGAAGCCTCGATGAATCAACTGCTTGGGGAAACGTTACCGGCTGATCCGGAAAAACCTTAAGCTCCCGCTCACACGGGTCGTTCTGAATCCGTGATGGGACACATCAAACTCTCCGCGGCCGCGACGGACGTTTCCTACAACTCCTCGTCGCGAAATCCGTTTGACGACGTGCGCCCAACGCTGGAGCAGCTGCCAGTCGAGGCAGTGCTGCCTTTGCCATACGACGCGCGGCGTGTCGCCTTGGCGGCACTTGTCATCGCGGAGACCGTCGACCGCACGGATGCGAAAGGCCCGCTTCTTGAATTTGCGCGCGCGGGAGCATTTGAACCTGCGAACGTCGAGATGCTGGCACCGGCTGCACGCGCGGTCCTTTATCTCTTGAGTCGACGGCGCGCCGAATCCGCGGAGCACGTGGAACAACTCGTTGAGGATGCGTTGCAACTCCGTACCGAGATGATGCGGGTACTCGAGTACCACCTCGATCGCGATCGCGGCATCGTTGCGATGCTTGCGCGGATGAAGAGTCCCGACACACTGAGTCTTGCTCAAGATCTCGAAAAGCTCGCCGACGCCTACGCCGCGTACCATGAGGTACTAGCGAACGATCGACGCCGCTATCGCCTCGACGACAATGCGCGCGCACGCGTTTTCGCACGAGCGCTAAAAGAAACACCTCCGATTACATTTGAGCACGAAGACTGGACCCCGTGGCTACAGCGCGCATGGACTGTTCTTGCAACGTGTTACGCCGACGTGTGCCGTGCTTCGCGCTACTTATTTGAAGAGGCTGAGTCGCAACGAAGGTTTGAGCTTCTGCCGCAGATCCCTCGCAGCGCCCGATCGATGTCCACCTGGGCGCGAACACGCAGACCTTCGCTGCCGCCACGCGCGATGCCATCGATGCCACCGCGCACTGCAGAAGGCGCGCAAGATTTTCCACCCCCAAGCGGCTCCGCGGTCCATCGCGTAGCTGAACCAATTAACTCAGGTGTCGAGGAATTGCGCATCGCACCACGGTACGGGGTGGATCTCGAAGTGACTCTTCATAGCGACTCGAACTTCTACATGGGTCTTGTCGAAAACCTCTCAGAAGGCGGAGTGTTTGTTGCCACACACCAGCGTTACAAGATCGGAACAATGGTCGATCTTTCCGTAACATTGCCGGGATCGAATCAACCGCTTTGGATCCGCGGCGAAGTGCGTTGGATCCGCGAGTACAAAGACTCAATTGATTTGCCCCCGGGCATGGGAATTCGTTTCGTCGACTTGCCCTCTGAAGACGAAAAGAAGGTCATGGCGTTTTTGAAGCAAAGGACGCCAATCTACTTCGAGACGTAACCTGCGAGTCGCCCATTGAGTGCACCAACAACCCCGACTAAAGCCAGCGTGTGCATCACGCAGGACCAGGGGTCATCGGATTGTTCCTTTGTGCGACCAGTGCGTTTGCTGCAGACACGCCTACACCTGCGAAATACGACGCCAAGCCCGAGCCCTCCGTCGAGCCCGCAAGGCCTGTGGATGCGCCCGCCCCACACAAGGGGACTTTTGAATTTGGCTCGTATGGGCGCGTCATCGCCGCAAGCGATCTGCAAGG
>JAHFDX010000291.1:0-2904 GCA_023248785.1 Myxococcales bacterium | reverse complement strand
CGGTCGCCAAGCCAACATCGTAAGCCACGGCACGCGTATCGACGAGGACAGCTACGTCGAGCTCGAACTTCGTCGCGAAGACGAATGGAAACCTGGAATGCATACGCGCATCGTCACCACGATGGCGCTTTTTCCTCCGTTTTTTCATTTTAGCGGCAAGGTCGACCAGCGCATCGGTGTGCGCAATTTATACGCACAAGCGAACGTCGGTTCAGAGTGGACGCTTTGGGCCGGCTCGCGCATGTACCGCGGCGACGATATTTACCTTCTCAATTGGTGGCCGCTCGACAATCAAAATACGATCGGCGGAGGAGCTTCATTTCGATTCCCACCCGAAACAGGCGACACGACGGTAGCGATTCACGCGGGCATGCAGCGTCTTGACGACGCGTTTCAATCTCAACTTATCCAGTCGCCATTACCTTTCGGCGTGACCTCAACGAGCGTTCCGTACCTCGATCGCCCGCGCACCGTTCAAACTCTAAAAGTGACACACCTTCTTCGAAGCAACGAACACAAGAAGGTGCTCGGCACGGAGAAGGGCGGCTTCAAGTTCATCGGGTACGCAGAAGCCCACGAGCTTGCTGCGGGCGTATATCGCGACACGACCATCAACCAAGACAAGCCTTTGCCTTCGGACTTTGGCTGGCTCATCGGATCGCAGCTCACGTTCTACACAGGCGAACGCGACACGCACCTGTCGCTTGTCGCACGTCATGCGCGCGGTCTTGCAGCGTACGACCCCCTCGCAGTTCCAATCACGTTTTCGCTCGATTACTCAACCGCCAACGCGAGCGAAACGCAGCTCGCCTTGTCCGGCAACTATGAACACGGGCCGGTTACGATTCCATTTGGTGCATACCTACGATGGTTTCGCGACGCGAGCCCGACCAAAACGTCACTGTACAAATACGATGAGGGCGCCGTCGTTGTCCGTCCGCACGTGTTCTTTGGCGAGCACTTTGGTGTTGCGGTCGAAGGAAGCTACCAACTGCGCCGTCACGCGTTTCTCGAACCCGGTGGCTCAGGCCCGCTCACAGCCTCGCTTTTGCGCGGAGGGATCATTCCCTTCTTTTCGCCTGCCGGCCGCGGCACCTTCAAGCGCCCGGTTTTTCGGGTGATTTACGCGGTCACGTCGCGCAACTCTGGCGCGCGCTCTCTCTACGCGACCGACGACACCTTTTCGCAACGCTCGGTGGAACATTTTCTCGGCGTGGGAACCGAGTGGTGGTTCAACTTTAGCTCGTATCCGTGAGGCACCGATGAAACGACCGTTAAGATGCGCGCTACCCGTGATGTCTGCCTTATTTGCGATGACTCCGAGTCTTTCGTCGTGCGTCGTGATCCCTGCGGAGGGCGAGGTTCCGACGCTCGCGACGCACGTCGATGACTGGCGCGATGAAGTCGTATACCAAGTTCTCACCGATCGATTTGCCAATGGCGACGTCAACAACGACTTTCGCGTGAAACCCGGCAAGCTCGCCCGCTACCAAGGCGGTGACTGGAAGGGGATGGAGGATCATCTCGACTACTTCGAGGCGCTCGGCATCACGACCCTTTGGATCTCGCCCATCATCAAGAATGTGGAAACCGACGCGGATGTCGACGCGTACCACGGCTATTGGGCCCAAGATCTCACGGAGCTAAATCCTCACTTTGGTGATCTAGCGCAGTTGCGATCTCTTGTTCGGGCAGCGCATGCACGCAACCTCAAGGTTGTTCTCGACGTGGTGGTAAACCACATGGGCCAAGTGTTCTTCTACGACATGAACATGAATGGCACGCCCGACATTTACACGGGCGGGACAGGCTCAACCTCACCTGTATTGCGAAGCACCGAATTTGATCCGGACTGGGACGTACGTGGCGTGCAAGCGTCCACCTCACTTGGCATCGCAGGACGCGCGCCACTTGTGTTCATCAACGACCCAAGCATCAACCGCATTCCACCAAAGCCCGGAATCTTGGGCCGTGGCGAGGGCTATCACGGCTTTGGTCGTGTCTTAAACTACGACGACGATTCGCAGCGTCTGTTGGGCGATTTCCCCGGCGGCCTCAAAGATGTGGCGACCGAGTTGCCCGAAGTGCGTGCAACCATGGTCGACGTGTTTGCTCATTGGGTTGAGCTCGTCGACTTCGACGGCTTTCGCGTCGATACGGTGAAACACGTTGAACACGAATTTTGGCAGATTTTTGGAGCCGAAATACGCAAACGTCTCGCCGCCAAAGGAAAGATAAAATTTTTCTTGTTCGGCGAAGCGTTCGACGGCCGTGACGATTTCATCGGCACCTACACGCGCCCTGGCGAGCTCGACAGTGTGTTCTATTTCTCGCAACATTACTTGGTTTTTCGCGACGTATTTCAATACGCGCACGACGAAAAATTGCAAAAGGGTACGCAGCAGATTGCAGACCTCTGGGCGCAACGAGACGCGAACTACGGCAGCACCCCGCAGGAGAACGGCATCGGCGTTTCCCCGGTGAAAGCGATCGTCAACTTCATGGACAATCACGACGTGTCGCGATTTCTCTTCGATGCAAAGGGCAACCTTTCGGCACTAAAAAATGCGCTGACACTTCTCTTCACCGAGCAAGGTCTTCCGTGTCTCTACTACGGAACGGAGCAGAATTTCTCTGGAGGCAACGATCCTGCAAACCGAGAAATTCTCTGGGACACCGGATTTGATACCAAGAACGATACATTTCGTCACATCAAGAAACTTTCGCGTTTGCGAAAGGCGTATGCGGCGCTGCGGCGGGCCGACAGCAGTGTACGTTGGTCGTCATCGCATACGGCCGATGAGGGTGATGCAGGCATCTTTGGGTTCGAACGCACGGGTGGAGATGCTGGCACGTCATACGCGCTCGTTGTGCTCAACACCAACGGGCGTCATGCGAGCGAAA
>JAHFDX010000007.1 GCA_023248785.1 Myxococcales bacterium | reverse complement strand
CGCGACTTCGGAATTGGAACATCGTAGCTCCTAGTTTCGGCCGGTAGACCCATTGGTGTCGTACAAAGGAAAATAGAAACCGCGTGATGTTAAAGAGCATGTCGTGTCCCTCACCGGCGAGATGAGTTGCCTCCCCTTGGTCCTCGAAAAAAACCACCGGACGTCGTCGGGATCCTTCCGTGTCGAGGATTCGGATCACGAACATTGCCTCGAGCGCCGAGAGGATCCGCCGAACCGCGGGCACAGAGACCCGTGCTCTTCGCGAAACTTCGGCGAGATCGAGTGGCTCGGTCTGTTTTTGTGCGAGTACAGCAAGAAGGTTGCGCAGCGTCCGGAAATCCAGCGTTGTCTGAATGAGAAGCCGCAGATCGCGCTCGAGCATGGTCTCCATTTGCGTTTCAAATCGTTGACGACGCACACTGTCATCACGCACGAAAAAAACGCCAGGAAGACCCCCATCTCGCAGCGCAAGCGCGAACCTCTGCTCCGAGAAGTAGCTGGCCCGCGAAAGACTGCAGCTCATTCCTTTTGACTCAAGTAAATGTGGAACCACGCTGGGCAAAGGCGCCGAGTGAGCTTCGCTCAGGTCCATCGGCAAAAGCTCCCAATTCACAATTCGTCCCGTCAAAGATTCCCGTATGGCCTTACGGCTCGAGAAGCGCACCGAGCCCGTGAGCAGGAACTGGCCCGGAGCCTTGTGCGTGCGCACCCACTCTTTCAATGCGGGAAAGAGCGGTGGCGCAAGTTGACATTCATCCAGGACGAGCGGCAACGCCGCATTGGAGCGAAGGAGCGTTTCAGGTGAATAAAGCGCCGTGTCCAGCACCTCGGAACGATCCAGGCTCAGATATCGTTCTGCCAAGCCTTCGCAAAGTGTGGTCTTGCCGACCTGCCGATGACCAAAGACCCCCACGATCGGACTGAATCGTGTGCTCGCTGTGACCGGGGCAGCGACGTGTCTAGTCCGTGTGTGTGCCATTCCTCAAGCGTATTCTATGTCTGTCAATTCGCAATACATATAGATCGAATTGACAGATATATACTTGTTCATGATGGCGTTTGCAGCCTGCCATGACGTCATTATCTGTGCGGGTCATCCTGCCGTAATCCTCTTTGGATACATTTGCCTCTGGAGGTCATGTGGCGCTCAAAAAACGCGACTGTCTTATTGCAGCGTTGGCGCTCTTGACCGCGCTGGGCATCGCGTGCAGTGCGAGCAATCCCGATAGCAGCACGGCTCCTAACGATGGGGGCGTGGACGCCACCGCTCCACCAGCAATTCAACAAACCGTTGGAGCAACGGGTGCGACCATCCGGACGCCCGAAGGCGTCTCCATCGAGATTCCCCCTGGGGCGCTCGTCTCCGACACATCGATTACAGTGACGATCACGCCTTCCGCCACACCGCCCGATAACGCGAATTGGGCGAGTGCACCCTACACGTTTGGCCCCGCAGGGACGCATTTCGTCATACCCATCACGATCACCCTCCCCTTCACACTGCCCGAAGGTGCCAAGGCAACTCACGTGGGAATCGCGACGGCTGCCGACGGCTCGAACGATTATGTGGCGCTCGAAACACGACTCGTCGACGACACGCACGTTCAAGCGGTCACGACACACTTTTCGAAGTACGGCGCGTATTTGGCCAAGTGCAAGTTCACCTCGGACTGCGCACTCGGTCTCGTCTGTGACAACGGCTATTGCGAACGCGATAAGGGGTTGCGGCTTTGTCGGCATGACATCGATTGTGCAGGTGGGATCACGTCACCGTGCAAGGAACTCTTGGCGACGCAACGCTCATGAAGATCCCGACCACAGGTGGCGCGGCGGTGATGATGGAGAAGGGGCTCGCGCCGTACGTGTTCTCTACGGCCGACGACGTCAACGTATTCTTCAGCACCCCATACGCAGGCAACGATTTCCAACCCGTCATGCAAACGCCTACCAAGACCGGACTGAACACCGTCCTCTCCGTCGGACAGAACGTCGTCAGCATCACCGTCGATCGCAATTCACTCTATTGGGTCACGGGGCAAAGCGGCACCGTGATGCAGCTCACACCGAAGTAGTATTGAAGTGGACCCGCGCGATGTGGCGAGCCAGCAAAAACTCGTTCACAACCGCGCTGGGATCGTACGCTGGGCCTCATGACCATCATTACGAACCGGCTCATATCCTCCGTGAACCTCGCAGTTGTCACCGCCGTCCTCTTGTCCTCGCAAGCCGGGTGCAAGAAAGGAGACCACGCCGATGGAGGGGCGGAGGCTGCAGCGGCGACGAACGGGGCCATTGACCCGAAGATCCTCGCGCTCGCCAAGAAGGCTGCAGCCTGCAAAACATACGAGACCTCGTTTGACTCATCGTGCGCGGACTACAAAGCGTGGAGCGACGCAAAAGACGACTTCAACGAGGGTAAGAACGACGCGAGCCTCGTCGGTCTCCTGGAAGACCCGGACGAGAAGCTCCGACTCCTTGGTGCGGAGAAGCTGTTTCAGTACGGGCAAGGTTACCAGACCGACAAGGCACTGTCGGCGCGCGTCATCGTCGCTGCCGAGAAGGAGCTGACGAAGTTCGCCGGGTACGATGTCGGTCGCGTCGCTGGGAGCGTAAAGGTGCGCGAGACGGGACTCTTCGATCGCGTGAAGGCCATGATCGCAAAGCATCCCGTCGAACGCATCCGACGCGGAATTTTGTCTCGCTTTCTTTCCAGCAACGACGACAACGACGCGGTTTTCGCCGTTGTACGCGACACCGTGAACGATTCCGAACCCGAGGTCGCTGGGGCTGCGCTCAGCTCGTTCTGGGGCTCCGGATACAAGAAACCCGAGGCAGTCTGTGCTGTTTACCGGGCGAACATCGACAACGCGCGCGACGAGCTTGCGGCCGATGCGTCGAACTCGCTCGCATGGACCGGCCGTTGCTCTGCCGACTACGATGCGTTGCTCGCCTCGTTGGAGAAACGCGCGAATACGACGGGGAAGTGGAGCTCGAGCTCGTATTCGAGCGCGGACCGTCACATTTGCGAGGACACGAAGGCCTCCGGGCCGCAGCGCAAGCGAGCCGCGGCGGTCGCGCGGAAGGTTGCTGAGACGAAAACAGGGCAAAAAGCGTGGACCCGGGCCGCTGCACTCGATGCCGTCATCAAGTGCGATCCCAAGCTCGGCCCGGGGTTCGTGGGCAAGTTCAAGAGCGACCCAGACAAGACCATTCAGGACAAGGTCAAGGAGCTCCTGAAAAAATGAGCATGCGGGCAGACATTTCTTTCGTCCAGGCGCCGCCATCTTTGGTGTTGATGGCCATCATGAGGCAGATGTCCCAACGTTGTTAATGCGTCCCGAAGAACCATAGCCCTCTTCGTTCGCATCAACCTTGGGGCTCGTCGGTTCGGCACTCACTCGAACAGCATCGACGGAGAACGGGAGCCGCAAGCTCTGCCGTTCGCCGACGCGGCGCCCTAAATGTGCCTACTGTCGTCCAATTTCCGAAACACCGATTGCCAATCCAACTTGGCACCGTATAACCCCCAATAGAATCAACGGGGGGCCTCCTCTGCGAGGCACGTTGTACGCACTAGACTCTATACCCGAACGTATTGGCGACTATCGCGTGCTCTCCGTCTTAGGGCGCGGAGGGATGGGGACGGTGTATCGAGCCGTTCACGAGTCGACGGGGCAAATGGTCGCGCTGAAGGTGACGCAAGTTGAGCACCCCGACCAACTTGCCAGTATGCGCGCAGAGGTCGCCGCGCTCAGGCGGCTACGGCACAACGGCGTCGTTCAAATCCTCAATGACGGCGTCGATCATTCGCCGCGCATGGGAGGGCCCAACCCGTGACAAGGGTCTCGAATCCGAGGAGGCCGACGGCACGACCGAAGTGATGGTGTATGCCGCACGGTCAATCTCATCGTTGGACCTTGCTAGCCAATTGCCGCGCAAAGCCGCCGGCGGAAATCTAAGAGATGCGCTGCACCTTGTGCGCCGATTGTGCGAGCCTCTTGCGCACATTCATAGTCGCGGACACATTCACGGGGATCTCACGCCGAAGAACATCATCGTTCGATCAGATGGGCAGCCTGTTCTTGTCGACTTTGGCCTTGCCGCACGACACGCCGGAGCAACCGGGCGCGAACACCTAGGTGGGCTTGAGCAAATCCGCGGCACGATTGCATACATGGCGCCTGAACGCATTCGTGGCCTGCCCTGCGATCCTCGAATGGATCTCTACGCCCTCGGATGTGTGCTTTACGAACTCCTCACTGGATTCGCTCCATTTCAAGGTGAAACAAAGGCTGACGTCATGGGCAGCCAGCTCATCCAGGTTCCCACTCCTCCCTCTCGTCGAGTGGAAGGCATAGATGACGACCTCGATGATCTTGTGCTTGGCCTCCTCGAGAAAGACCCGAGAGATCGCATCGGGTACGCCGAAGACGTCGCACACCGGCTAACACGTTGGTTCGGCGAAGACCCCTCGCCCATCGAGAGACCCTCCGCTTCGTACCTCTATCGACCTGGGTTGGTGGGGCGCGACGAATTGGTTAAGCAACTTTCGAACGAAGTCACTGCAGCGAGCGCGGGCCACGGGCGCGTTGTACTTCTTGGTGGCGAGAGCGGGATCGGAAAAACCTGCGTAGCTGCCGAGGTCGCGCGCATTGGTCGCGAGAACAACATGCGGGTGATCTCCGGCGAATGCATTTCCGTTAGCGTGGGGGACGGCACGACCGATGATTTCGCCGCGGGCGCACCTCTTCATCCGCTCAAGCCCCTTCTCGTCGCGATTGCAGACGTTTGCCGGACGGCAGAACCTCTCACATTTGCCCGCGTGCTTGGACCAAGGGCAAGACTTCTTGCGCCGTATGAGCAAACGATCGCAGAACTTGCGCAATTTGAGGAAAGCCCCGTTCCGCCTTCGTTGCCACCCGAAGCTGCGCAACAACGGTTACTCGCAGCGTTGCACGAAACTGTACTACAGGCCTTCGGCGATCAGCCTCTGTTGCTCATTGTCGACGACTTGCAGTGGGCCGACGAACTCACCTTAGCGTTCTTGGCGACGCTCGATAAGCGGGGGCTGACCCATCAAGCGGTCCTCGTCCTGTGTACATACCGATCGGAAGAGATCGATTCATCTCTCCGCGCACTCATTGCTCGACCCTTCGTCACCACTTTTGAGCTTGAGCGGTTAGACAAGCCGGCGATCGTTCAGGTAGTGGCCGACATGCTCGCGATGCGCGAGCCGCCAGACCACCTCACCAACTGGCTAGCCAAGCACTCCGAGGGGATTCCCTTTTACGTTGCAGAGTATGTTCGTTTGGCGGTCGTCGAGAAAATCCTCGTCCGCCGCCAGTCGCGCTGGAGTCTCTTGCCTGGAGATCGATTGCCTGACGACAAGAACTTGCCGTTGCCTGACACGTTGCGCGGTGTGCTTGAACGAAGGCTTCACTCACTCTCCGAAACTCAGCTTGCTTGGTTACAAAAAGCAGCGGTCATCGGTCGCGAGATCGACCTCGATCTATTCTCCGCTTTCGCGGGCGAACACGTCGAGGCAATGCTCGCTTGCGGCCAAGAGCTCTACGCCCGCCACCTTCTTGAGATCGGGCCGACTGGCGCTCGACGCTTCAGCCACGACAAACTCCGCGAGCTCGTTTATTCGATGATGTCCGCTACCCTTCGTCGGCGCTTGCACGCAGAGTGTGGAGCGGCGCTCGAAGCGCGCCTCGAGAAAGGCAAGGAGCAAGTTCAATTCCCACTCCTCGCGCACCACTTTTACGAAGCAGAGGATTACCGAAAGGCGACCTACTACCTCGAAAAAAGCGGTGAGCTTGCTCTTTCCGTGTCATCGGGACGCGAAGCTGCTCGCCACCTTGAGGGAGCCCTGGTGACCAGTCGCAAACTGCAGGAAGATTCTGGCGATCAGCCCGGGCGTCTGCAACGCGTTCGTCGATCACGGCAGCTTGCCGAAGCACACATTCTTGCGGGCGATCGCGCTTCAGCTGATAAGCACCTGCGCGAAGGTCTCCTGGTGGTCGAAGCGGCGGCACCGCATTCGCGCATCGGGTGGGTATTGCGGTTGTTGCGCGAGGTGATCATTCGAATCACCATTGGGCTCGGTCGCAAGCGTGCACCGCCCACGCGAGCGCAAGCCTTGGTGCGCGCGGAGGCTCTACACCTTTACCACCTGGCCGCCGAGCACTTCATCTACAAGAATGCGCTCGTGCCGGCCTTCTGGGCCCTGTTTCGAACGATCAACGTCGCGGAGAGTCTTCCACCCACAGGAACACAGGCACGTGGCTTGGCGCTTGCCGCGCTTGCGCTGGATGCCGCCCCGTTGCTCCGACGCCTTACCGAACGTTGGGCGAAGAGGGCGATCGACATTGCAGAATCGCTTCGCGATTCGGTGACCTCGGCATATGTCTTGTCACGCGTCGCGATCATGTCGATTCATCGCGGGCGTATGAGCGAGGCAGAAGATTTGCTGACGCGTTCGATCGCATTGGCAAAGGGTGTTGGATACAGTCGCTTCGTCGAAGAGGCGATGAGCATCTTGGCGATGTCCTATCGTTATGTCGGTCGTTTTCTCGACGCGATGGTCCTCTGGCGCGAGGTCCGCACGCGCGCCGAACTACGCGATGACAAGCAGGTCATGGGTTGGGCGATGATGGCCGAAGCCGAAGACGCTCTGCGGATAGGCCGAGACAACCTTGCGTTATCCACAATCGACGCCGCGTCGACGTGGCTCGAATCAGGGGCCCTCGATACAGAACGCGCGTGGGGCAAGGCTGTCCGGGCGCTGATCGTTTCGCGGCATCGGCGCCATGAGGAAGCTCTTTCCCTCGCGATGGAGGTCGTTGCCGACTTGAAGCGCGCTCCTCCCTTTGTCTATTTTCTTCAACCTGCCGTTGGCGCACTCGCCGAGACGCTGCTCGATCTGTGGGAAGAGAACGACGACTCTCGGGTTCGAGGGCAACGTATCGACGCGACAGCGCGCGGCGCTGTTAAGGTACTCATGCGATTCGCTGCGCGGTTTCCCTTTGCCATGGCCACCGCGCTGCACCAGCGTGGCCGATACAACTGGCTACGCGGACGCGAGCAGCAAGCCATACGCGACTTCGAACACGCTCAAGAGATCGCGAACGCGCTGGGTCTGATCTATGACGAAGGTCGCTGTGCGCTCGAGCGCGCTCGTCATACGCAGGCCGCCACGCGATGGAATTTTCTCGCAACCGCCGTTCGCTGCTTGGAAAAAACGTCGGCGTCGCACGAACTCGCCGAAGCGCGTGGTCAGTTAGGCGCGCGCGTCTGTAACTGAATGAGTCTCGTGGCGGCAAAGGCCACCATCCACCCCGCTCCGGCCGCGCGCAAAACGCCTGCGCACCGACGTACAAGAGCACTTCGAGTAAGGGAAATGATGTTCATGAGCTGCCCAATGCCTTATCCGTGGGCCTGGCGCAAGTTAGTCACGGTAACCTGGCACCCTCAGCGCATCTAAATATGGATAGATTTCGATAACTTGCGGTTTCTCGCGTTCGCGTTCGCTCCTCGAGGTCGAGGTCGAGGTCCAATCGGTACAGTCCAGGATACAGTCCAGGTACATAGGTAACAAAACAGTCCAGGCACATGGGTGACACAGGACCAGGACCTCGACCCCGACCACGAGAAGCAAATCAACGAAGGAGGCCGATGAGCAGAGCGCGAACGCGAACGGCGAGCTCGGCGATGGGGTCTGCGTGTTCGATATCGACAGCGCCGAGGTCGACGGCGAGGTCGATTGCAGCAACCACCTCGCAGACGCTGTTGCGTGCACCGGGCCTGCGGGCCCCTCCTACGCTCGGACATAATGCTCACGTTGTTCGCATTCTGTCCGGCTCGGAGCCTAAAGTACTTGCGACGCATGGGGACGCTGTCGTTAGGCAAGCCCCTCGGACAACTGCAAGAACGCGCTTTTGGCAGCGCGTGTAGCCTGATCGCGCAACTTTGGGTCGCGAATTTTGGCGAGATGAACGGCTTTGGCGAACTCCTTTGCGGCCTGATAGACGTGCATTTTCTGGAAGGGAAATCGGTGCGACTGGTTCATGGTGGCCTCCTCGCAAAAGAGGAGGCCAGCGTGAACGAGTCGCCGTGTGCCCTCGGGAGTTACCGCCAACAGCGCCAAGATCAGCACACTCATCAGCGGATGCTTCCTCGTCCGCAAAACCCGGGGGTCCGGCAGTGACTCGAAATGATGCTGGATCGTGACCGTCACCACGTCCCTCGGATCCAAGGGTTTCACCCTCACCCATGGAACACACTTCGCTCCCAATGGAAAGCATCCTTAGATGCGCTCACCTTGGTAGCCTAGGATGCTGGATTGACGGTTTGTTCTTGATTGCCGATGATCGTCGTCCCCATGTCATCCAGCAAACCTGTCGACTCTTCACACGGTCCCCGTTCACGAAGAACCCAACACCAGAGAACGACGGAGATGCGGGAGCGGCTGCTCAGCGCGACGGTCGACTCGCTTTGCGAGCTTGGGTACGCACGAACGACAACAGTGGAAATCGCAAAGCGCGCAGGCGTTTCGCGAGGTGCGCAGCTTCACCACTTCCCAACAAAGCAAGCCCTGGTACTCGAAGCGGTTCAGTACTTGACCGATATCCGGCACCTCGAGTTTCGGGCCCTCATGAAGGAAATCCCAAACGACGAAAATCGAACGTCCACTGGACTTGACCTGGCGTGGCGGGATTATCAGTCATCACTTGCGTACGCTTGGCTCGAACTCTTGGTGGCGGCGCGCACGGACCCCGCGCTGCGCGACGAAGTGCAGCGCCTCGGGACGATTTACATGGTCAACTTCGAGATCGACCTTCGAAACGTCATCTCCGCGAACGGCGACGCGGCTGAGCTGGCCCCCGCTGCCGCGGCGCTCGTTTCGGCCGTACTTATTGGAATGGCCTGTCTTAGGATCGCGACACCCACGGATGAGCGCTCGAACCTCACTCTCACAGCGTTCAAAATGGCGGCGAAAGCCTTGGGTATTTGAAATGGTCGCTTTGCGTGCATAAGTGATTTTTTTGTTAGATGCAGGGTTGACTGTTTGTTAATCATGGGTACTCCTCTAGTTATGATTCCCGACTACTTGTTCACCCTTCTGGGCCCCGTTGGACTCAGCGTGGCTTTGACAACCGTTCTCACGGTGGGCATTGCACTCGCGGCCGACCACCTGAGGCAGGCCGCCCACGCCTAGTGGCTGGGGCTCGCAACGAATCAATTAGAACACGGAGGTTCGCCACCACTTCTTCGCGCTCGACAAATGTTGTTTCAGCGCAGCCGTTGGATGCCGTTCCGATTTCCGTGGGAGGCGCGCTTGTGGTGGCGCCGCATTCATTCGGAGGCATTCGATGGGCTTCTTGCGAACGTTAAGTGCGGCTAGCGCTGCGGGTGTGGTTGCATTGGCGTGCAGCGCGGGCGATCAACAAGGCCCAGCGAACGGCGGCAACTCTGACCAACCTGGCGATTGGAGTGCGCCGTATGCGAGCGGCACCGGCGGGCCAGAAAGTGCCCCACGAGATGACGGCGGGCAATCGAGCAACGCAAGTCTCGGCGACGGCGGGAGCGGCGACGCGGATGGTGGAACGAAAATCGACGGTGGAAGCTCGGCGGGGGCCGAAACGATTCCACTCGCACAAATCCTCGCCGATGGCACCTGCAGTGCAAAGCCTGGCGACGCAAGTCTGAGCGCCGGATTCGCCAACGCGAGCGAGATTGCGTACATCGTGCCCCTCGGCTTGATGACCGCAGCGCACATCACGCCCGTCGATCACATGTACATCTACTACCCCTCGCACCAAGCGCGAACGGCCACGGACTATCCCGTAGTCAGTCCGGGCGACGGGTACATCCGTAGCGTTAGCAAGCTTGATTCAGACTACCGCGTGATCATCGAGCACTCGTGCGACGTGTGGAGCATTTTCATCCACGTGCAAACACTTACCGGTCCCCTCGCCTCACTCAACGGTCAGGTGACATTTCAGAACGCCTGGGGAGGCTCCATTGCAATCAAGGCGGGCGACACCTTTGCAACCGATGGGGGGCAGCCCGGTTACGACTATTCCGTTCACGACCAGCGCGTCACGTTGAAGGGCCTTCGGCCCGCGTCGTATTCGCAGGCCGAAACGTGGAAACTTCATACAGTGGATCCCTTCGACTACATCCCCGAACCCAAAAAGTCATTGCTACTCTCGAAGGATCTGCGCAGTGCCTCGCCTCGCGGCGGCAGAATTGACTACGACAACATCGGCGTCGCATCGGGCAACTGGTTCGTTGTTGGCACCAACGGGTACGCGGGTGATCCAAAAAACAACACGACCGGGCCAATCTCACCGACACAAATGCGCGGCTATTGGGACACGCACCTCGCGCTCGCTCCGAACCCAATCGACCCGACGCACTTCATGGCGTCTATTGGTAACTACGATGGTAACGCTGTGCAGTACGCGATCGACGTCGATCCCTTGACCCTCACAGTTGCATCTGGCGCGACGGCGCTAAAACTGTACGCGTTCGAATACCAAAAGCCGGATGGCACGCCGTTCTCCCAAGACGCGAACGACAACGCAGCCTACGTGGCGGGAGTAACGTTGAAACTCTCATCGCAAGTAGCGGGCGTAATTCTCGTGCAAGCGCAAGCCGACGGAACGCTCAAGGTGGAAAAGCGTCCGGGCGCCACCGCAAGCACCTCGACAGCATTCGGCACGGAGGCACTCGTTTACGAGCATTGAGTGCAAAGCTACGTGCACACAGTCACCGTCCCACGCACGGTCCCACGTCAGGACCGTCTTCGGGCCATGACTCAGAGCTTTTCGCGTAGAGCTTCCAATCACGCGCACCGCCAATGGCAAACCACTTTGGGCCAGGGGGATGGTGGGCGAACGGATCGACATCCCCGCGCGTAAGAATGAAGTCGTAGTAGAGGCCGTCGGTCGAATTACGAAACAGGCAGGGATTCCAATCCCACAGGGCAATCTTCTTCTTTGGCGGCGCCTCTTCGGGGCGATACCGAAGCGGCCAATGGGGCATCTCGCTAAACGACAACGAAGCTATGCCCCCGTAGCGAGCACGATAGTACGAGCCAAAGTGCAAAAAAGGGCCGACCTCTGCCACGCGTGACTCTCTCTGGAAAACGAGCGTGAGCAGGCGCTTTGCTGGCGGCAAGTTTCGCAAAACGAGTTCGAAGTGTGCCGTCTCGCGGGCTTCAAACGTGTGCATTTGATATGCGCTGTTCAGGCCGAAGCCAACTGCGACGACCGCGATTGCGGCAAACGCAAAGCGCGTCAACGACTCGTGCCTCGCGTGCAGAAGTAGAACCGTTGTCAACCCGACCAGAGGGGCGAGGCGCAGATCCAAGATGAACGCGTACCCCACCTGAGTTGGCATCAGCAGATAGAGCGAAACGGAAACGACGAAGGGCACGAACGCGGCGACCGTCAGGCGCGAAGGCTTTTGCATTCGCACGCTTGCGCCAATCAGCACGAAAATGATGCCCCACATTACAAGCGCGAGACCGATGTGCCATGGCGTGCGCCATACATCGTGCATCCAGACCATGAGCAGCCTTGGCTTTTGGAGGATGGGGATGAACCTCACTACACCTGCGTGCTCTCCTTGCGACGATTCGGGATGCGTGACGGGTGACTGCCACACAAACAGGAGGGCGAAGCAAAACGCGGGCAAGAGCCAAGACGCTCGAAGAGCCAGGGTTTTTGCGAATTGCTTTGCCGACGGTGCCCACACGTCTCGAGCGAACACGAGAAATAGACCTGCACCCGTTACGAAAAAGAAGACGAACAGGCTCAAGTGAAGATAGAAAAGCGCCACCGCAATGACACTCAGCCCGAGCGCTCTCACTCTTGTTGGCCCGCGGATCTGATCGAGCAAGAGACTCACTCCCCAAAGCGCGAGGGGGATCGACGCCACGAAATTCAAAAGGCCATGCATGAGCGCCTGGCTCCAAAAGAACGGTCCGCCCAAGAGCCCAATGCGCGGATCGCGATCGAGCGACCTTGCGAGCGCGCGCAGCGAATACGGATACGCGAGGCCTGACAGCAACGTGAGAACGAATACCGAGCGCTCCGCTGTGCCGAGTGGCACCGCGAGGAGGGCACCGACCACGTGATAGAGCCAGTACTGCGTTCGAAGCAGGCTCTCAAAATAGAAGTACCGCTGCGACTCCCAGACCGGATCCCACCAGTGCCGAAGCGTAGCCACGAGCGCGAGATGCTCAGGCAGGTCCAAGAACGGAAGATGTTTCGCGAAAAAAAGCGGCAGAACCGTTGCGAATGCGGCGACGCGATGGATCCATCGCCACGCACTTCGTAACGGCGGAGCACTCCCAAGACTCATGACGGTGTTGTCGCGTTAAGGGCTTGCGGTTTCACGCGTGGTGCCTGGGATAAGCTTACAAGCACTCCCAAAGCGCCGACAGCGAACCACGTTATGGGTCGCCGTGCATGCGGGATCGGTCGACGCTGCCACCGTCTTCCACTGCGAATCGCCGGCGCACCCGTCCATGTCGAGGTATGGGGCCGTTCCCGGGTCGGACGCTGCAAAGTTCGAGTCAGCGTATGGAGTGAGGCCGGACGACGTGGCGCTCGGCGGATCTGACTGGTAGTGCGCGTACTCGTACGAACCCCGTCCATAGGCGTGGTAGTAGCTGCCTTCCCCGTAGCACTTGGTGTCGCTTTCGAGATACGCGCAGTTTGCAGCGCTCTCTTTGTCCAGGCACAAGGACGCATCGGAGTCCACCTGGGTGCAACGCGTTTGCGCGGGGCACGCTACGGACGTGCTGCAGAGGGCGCGGCAAATCCCGTTGTAAACGCGCTGGCCGCTTGCGCACTGCGCGGGCGAGTTACCGACGGGCGAACTACATGCTCCAAGTGCGACGACAACCGCGCCTGCAAGAACTGCTGCTGAACGTTTCATCACGAGACTCCTCCAAGGGTTGGCACGTCAGCCTAAGCAATCGGTGCGCCATGGGACGTTTGAGGGAGGAACGCTCCATCCATGCGTTGCGCAAGGTGATCCGCGCGCCGCGCACTGGCACATGTTGGCTCGCTTCGAAGAGAATGTCGTTGGGAATTGTCTGTGCACTTCGCCGTATCATCGACTCATGGCCACGACCCAAGAGATGCTGGCGCACGTTCCCTTCTTCGCGTTGCTCGACGATCAAGAGCGCGCCGTGTTAGCCGAGCGCGTCGAAGTGGTGACCTTTCCCACGGGCTCGACGCTGTTCGCCTACGGAGATCCCGGCGATTCGATGTACGTGCTTCGGTCCGGCGCCGTGGAGCTCTCGGTGAAAATGAAAACCGGCGAGAAGGTTGTCCTTGAAACCCCGGGGCCGGGGGATTTTTTTGGCGAGATCTCACTTCTCGATGCCGGTGCTCGGACAGCGACTGCAGTGGCCACCGAAGATGTGGAAGCCATCGAAATTGATCGTGGAGATTTGGATGAGCTCTTCCGCCTCAAGCCCGCAGCTGCCCTGGATTTGTTGAGTGCAACCGGTCATCGACTCCGAAAGACCGCCCTTCTACTACGCAACACGGCCACACGAAATGTTAACGAGGAGGTATTGGACAATCGAACGACCGTGATGAAGGTCGCCGATTGGATCGCCGATTTTTCGGGCAGCATGCCGTTTCTGTTTCTTCACGTCCTCATCTTCTTCTTTTGGATCATCCTGAACGTGCATCTGCTCCCGTTCGGAGACTTTGATTCGTACCCCTTCGGACTTCTCACGATGGTGGTTTCACTCGAAGCCATCATCTTGAGCGTCTTCGTGTTGCTAAGCCAAAACCGTCAAGCGGCACGTGAGCGCGTGCGCTCTGACGTCGAATACGACATCAACCTAAAGGCTGAAGCGCAGATTCAACACCTGCATGAGAAGCTCGATCACGTGAACGAAGAGGTGCTGGCGCGGCTGGAGCGGCTCGAGCGCGCTGTGAGCATGAAGGCCCTAGAACGATGAGGGCCGTGCCCTACTTCAAACACGCCTCGTACGCGGATCGTGCGGCTTCCGTGGGCAACGGAACGGGATTGCCGTTCGTCGGGTAGTGGATCTGGGTGTTGGTCTCGAACTCCTCGCCGGAGACCTGAATGTTGCCCACGGCAACGTAGGTACCATCCGCCTTTTCGTAACCGGCACCGATCTTTGCCCTCTGCGCAAGTTTTTCATCCTGCGCGGCACACGCTTCCTCAAAGTTCTGGTGGTAGAGCCACACCGTTCCGTCGGGTGCGGTCATCGCGTCGGGAACGCTCGCCTTTTCCACGACGCGTTCGAGAGGCGTCCACGTAAGCAGGTCGGCACTTGTCGTGCGATAGATTCCACGTGCACAGAGCTCGCAGAGCCCGGGGCCTGTGCATCCCGATGTCTTCGAGATCCCCTTTACAAACAAGACCCAGTCGCCACTTTTCCTTCGTGCGATTGCGGTATCGCTCAAGAGCAAATCGCTTGACTCGACCACAATCGTCGCATCACCCCAAGCAAGGTCAGAAAGCGCCGACGCCTTCTGCTCTCGAACGCATATCCCCGAAAGCTCGCCCGCACCCTTCGACCCACTCGAAAGGCGGACAAGGGCGATACGCGACGAGTTGTTGAAGAACATGTAGCTTTCGGACCCGGCCGCAAAAATTTGAGATGACTTGCCACCAAGCAGCGAACGCACCGGTTGGCAACCGTTCGCGCTCGATGGCCCGATGGCGACGATCTTGCTCTCGTCGATCTTGGGGCAGTCTGACTCGTGGTAGAGGGCGATATTGGCTCCTCGAGGATCGTCTGGGCTGCTCCAAGCGAGCATCGCCCATCGACCCGACGAGAGGCGACTGACGACGGGATCGCCCGGCACTTTCGTATTTCCGAATACAAGAAATGGATACGTGTCGAAGTTCTTGCTCGTGACCGCGAGGCCATCGGAGGTGATTCCCGCCCGGACGACATTGGTCTGGCCAACGTTCTGATAAAAGAACGCGCTCGAGTTGGACGACGTGCCCCCCGAATCGCCGGAGGCCGCATCCGCGCCCCCATCTTGTGCGGCCGATTTCGTGGTGCTGCAATGGGTGAATGCCGCCACAAGGACCACCGACCCGAGAAGCCCGACGAGTTTGCGCATCGCCAATCAATAACGCGTTTGCGTCGTGGCGCGCAACCTCGCGTGATGGTCCCGACGCGCCAAAACGCATGTCACGAGCAACGCGGAAGAAGCTATTCCCAAGGGAGGGACATCCGAGCACAGGTGGTGATGCTCGCCCCGAAAGGCAAGCGCAAGCATGACGAAGAAATGCGCGAAATTCGCAAGAATCGTGAACTCGATGAACAACGGATGCGCGAGTGGATTGCGCGCGGCACGCCACATCATCGGAGCCCAGGCCGCGTAGATCGAGGCGATCATCATTTCGTAGCTCGGGCTGAACGGTTCCCATCGTGTCATGTGCCCAAGAAATGTTCCAGATCGGGCCATCGGCAGGTCTAACGCGATAGTAACGCCCCCGAAACCCAGGAGTGCCGAGAGCAGCGCACACGCACGCAACGTCATCGCAAGGGCCACGATGGAAGTCCGCGAGGGCACATCGGTTTCTTGATCGCCGGAATTGTTCATGAATGTGCACCGCGAAGGTTCATCCGATTTCCAAAGCACGGCAAAACACACATCTCGATCACCGCGTCACGTCGCGCACAGCCACAAATAGGCCGACCCCTTTTAGATGCTCATCGGGAATCTTGGCCACAATGCGATAGCCGAAGCGCTCGAGAACTTGCTCCCGCCCAACATCGAGCGAAGCGTAGTAGCCATCGAAAATGATGTCGGGCTCGGGGACACCACACACGCGTTTGAATTCCTCGCGACGCTCAAGATAGGTTTCGTAGGGTATGCGCACGCCGAGATAGTCGTGGCGCATCGATCGGGTAAGCGCGCATCGCGTAAAATGCGCCGTCGCGAGCCCTTGAAAATCGAGCAGCTCGACTTCACCGAAGTGGTCGCGCGCCAGATAGTAAAACGGCACACCAGCGTACTTGCTGAGAAGCACGGCCGGACGTCCTGTTCGCGCTCGCACGTCAGCGATCGCCTTCTCCGCTGCCGGCATCGCGAGAAGGAAATTGCGGCGCTCAAAATTATGCGTTTCGAAAAACGAATATCCCTTGTTCAAAAGCGGGTCCGGCGTTGGAAACCGCCACAGCATTCCGTCGAATCGAATGGCAAGCGCGACAACACCATATGCGTGAAGGAGTGCGATCGCAGCGATTCCCCACGAGCGCCACGCGCGATGGTGCAGAAAATCCACAACAGAGAGGGTCGCAAGCGGTGTCATCGCGACAAAGAACCGCCCCCCCTCCATCCAGTCTCCGCCTGCAGTCGCCACAAACGAAAGTTGCACGGCACCAAACACATGGATCAAGGCGCGCATCGGGTGGTCAAATGCACTTTTCGGGTTACGAATCCATGTGGCCGCGCGAAGGCCCATCGCAATGACCAGCACGCCGGCCGCCCCACACCCTTCACGCAGCACATAGAGGATGCCACGCACGATCATGCCCTTCCCTCTCTCTGTTTTTGCTTCCGTAGGGAGGGGGAAGAAACTGCCGAACGTGTGCCGTCTCCAAGCCAAGAGGATCGCGGTCATGGCAAGTACTGCGGCCACAAGCACAAGCATTCGCTTTGCGCGCGCGCTCTCTCGAGCCAACGCAAACACGACAGCCGACGCCCCTAGCGAAAGCGCGAGGGTGAAGGGAGACTCGGGTCGGGCAAGCAAGAGCGCGGCAATCCATCCTATCGCGGGTAACCATGCCCTCTCTGTCTCGCCCATCGCGCAACGATATGTGGCCTCCATAAGTCCGAGGAGGAGAAACGCGACGAGCGTCGTCTCCATGCCCGAGTAGGCCCAAAAGATGAGAGACGGAATCATCGGGACGAGCAACCAAATCGGCCACTCGAGCTCTGGATCAAGAACACGCGCAACCCGCACGCAGCGTCGGACCGAAAGAGCCGCAAACGCGATCGACACGATGGCGCCCAGCGTTGGGAGCGAAATCGTCGTTAGCGCGTGCAGCGCTGCAAGCAGCAGAACCAGCAGAAGGCTCGAACTCTGTTCCAACGGCACACCATTGCCGTTCACGATCGATCCCATGCGAACCAGCGTGTGCGACTCCCAATACGTGATGTGCGAATCGTCCCTGCCCGAGGAAGGAAAGAGCAAGAACCCCAAGGCCAAAAGCACAAACAGCGGGACCGCGCGCGCGATCGGCCGTCGCGGACCTGTCACCAGAAATCCCTGGAGATTCATGCGCCCCCAGAGATGTCAGCCCCGAACGACATTGTCAACGAATCTGGCCTCCCAAGGTTGTCCTCGTCGATCCATCAGGCGCTTGGAGGATGTGACAAAACTTCACCAATTCGCAGATGGTGGCGATCGATCGCTTTACGCATAAATCCGCGAAGCACGAGGGCAACGGGCATCAGCAAGGGCGAGCGGAGCTCGATGCGAAACGATCGACGCAACTTCGCTCCAGATCCAGTCTTTTCAAATTCGAATCGATCGGAACACTGTCGGACAAGCCAACGCAACGGCGAGGAGAACTCGTCAATCCGATCTTCATACGCCCGGCCCGGCTCGAACGTGACCACCTCCTCGCGGTGCGTAGACCCGTCGGTGTTTCGAATTTCGCGCACGGCTCCTAAACGAATTTCGCCCTGGGTGAGCCAACGCGCACCGACGATGCCAGGAATCGGGCCGAAACCGATGAAGGTTGGCAGGTTGGCGTTGTCCGTGAGGAATGCCCACAGGCGTTCGGTGGAAGCGGCGTACGAAGCCTCGCACGTTAACTCGAGCATCGCGTTTTTCGTCATTCGGATATCGTATTCCGTCACGTGGCCGCATCAAAGGCACAACAATCGTAGTTCTTGGGTCGGAGGGTCAGAGGATGAAGCGCTCCTCTTTTCTCGAGTGTCTCGGCCACGGAAGCGCAAGAAGCGCAACAAGAAGCGCAATGAAAGACCTTGACTTCGGAAAATTGCAGCTCATGTCTACGTGGCAGGAATGGGTTAGCCTTGATGCTTTATTTGCGTGGGAGTGAGCCGTGCCATCGTCGCCTTTGACTCGCGTGCTCGCTGGTTTTTTGGCCGCGTTTGCATTCGTCAGTGTCGGGGCGTCTTGCTCCTCTACGTCAAACGACGGAATGCTCGAACAGGCGATTCTCGATCCGAATGGTCCCGATATTACGGTTGACGAAGCCAGACTCCGGGCGTCCATACGGGTCGTCACGAATGCGGACGTCACCGAAGCCGAGGTTGAGGAAGGGTGTGCGGGCGGGACGCATGGGCGCACGCTCGTACGTTTCGAAGTAAAAACACCCAACAACGGGCCAGGCGATCTCAACTTCGGAGCCGTGAGTTGCAAGTCCACAAGCACGCAGCCCGAATGCCAAAACGTCGACTGCTCGCTTAACTCGGCATGCTGCTGCAACGGTGCGAGCACCTGCACCGCCAGCTCAAATCCAAGCGCCGGTAAGTTCTTCGAGTACGCGTGTGCGCACCGACACATTCACTTTAAGAGCTTTGCAGACTACCGGTTGCTCAACGCCCAAGGAAGCGTCGCCGCCACCGGTCACAAACAGAGCTTCTGTCTCATGGACTTGGCGGCCGCAAATGGAGATGGATCGTGCCCAGCGTTTAACCACTTTTCCTGTGGCAACCAAGGGATTCACGCGGGATGCGCCGACATTTATTCGTCGTCGCTTCCGTGTTCGTTTGTGGACGTGACCGCGGTTGCTGGCGGCGACTACACACTCGAAGTCAAGCTTGATCCGCTCGACGCCATCAACGAGTCGAACGAGGGCAACAACGTCGTGCGCGTCCCTGTCCACATTGAATCTTCCGATCCACCCGTCCCGCCTCCACCCATTGCGCAGAATCCGCTCTATCTCGTGCGAAAGGGTCTCGGGAGCGAGAACGACGCAAACACGTACTATGGGAAGAACATCCAAGGGTTCATCCCGCGGGGCATGACGCTCGCGCTATTCAAAGCGCAGTTCATCGACGGACGGCCGCTCAATACCGCGCTCTATCGCAACACCAATGAGCTTGGCTCCTGGCGCGAGATGACGTGCACCACGACAGTCGGCCGCGGAGTCGGGGGTTGCATGGTTACAGACTGGCAAGGGCCTACCGACCGCGACGCGGGCCTTGCCAACAAGGGGACGGCGGCCATGAACGTGAGCCCCGACGGATTTGCGCGCTTCTATGTGTTTGATGCGAACGGCGTAATTAGTCCGAACGCAGTACTCGATAGTGAAGGCGCAAAGTTCCTTCCGCAGGTCTGTACGGTGTGTCACGGCGGCGAGTATCGAAGCACCGTGCCTACGGGTGAAATGGGTTCCGTATTTCGAGAGTTGGAGCCGTCGCTCTTGCAACCTCGACCCGGCATCACCCAACAGCAGGCAGAGCTTGAGTGGTTCCGTTTGAACCAGAGCATTCGATCGGCAAACGAGGCCATCCGATCGGAAACCGACGGTGCACCCTTTGGAACCGATAGAGCCAAGGCCAACATCCTTTCGTACCTCAAAGACATCTACACGCAGGCCGATCCACCCGTATCACGAAGCGTGAAGGACGACGCACACGTCCCCGCCACATGGAAGGACGGCGCAACGCCCGAGCTGGCAAGTGCCAAGGCGGAGATGTGGAAACAGGTCGTCAACCCGTACTGCATGTCGTGCCACCGTTCGAGCTCTCTCGACTACAACTCGTATGCGGCGTTCCAGGTCGTATCCGCCATCCAAGACGGACAACCTCTCATCAAGAGTTACATTTCGATCAACACAAGCGATCCGAACCGCACGCGCCTACCCTTCATGCCGCAGGGCAAACTTCAATGGACCAACCTCGCAAACGATGCAACGGCGCTCATTGCGGTGGACCGATGGGTCACCGAAGCATCACGCCCCGATCCGGTGTGTCCAGGAGGCAGCGTAGAGCAAGAGCCGAACGACAAGACCAGCGAAGCGAATGCGATTGAAGGAACCAAGTGCGGCTCAGTCGCGGCATCGGACTGGGACTTTTACTCGTGGTCGGTCGCGGCGAGCGGCGTTCCGGTTTCCGTCGGCGTCGAGGCGTCGGGCGATGCAGAAGTTCGCCTTTACTACAAAGTGCAAGGGAACATTCGGCGAATAAGGGAAGGCACCTCGACACTGATTTCGACAACCTCGACTGGCGCAACGACGTACATCGCGCGCGTGTCGAGTCCGTCGCGCGCGAGTCAAACCTACAAGGTTAAGGTGACTCGATGAGCGCTCGGCTAGGCACATTGTTTGCCATGGTCTTCCTCGGGGCATGTTCGCAAGAAACGCAGAGCAACATTTTAAAGAAGAAGTCCGAGCCCACCCATGTCGACTCAGGCGGCGGCAGCAAAGCGGACGACTGGGCCCGTGAACCGGAAGCGGGTGCACAACCTGTGTGCCCTGCGATCGGTGTAACAGCTACCTTTGATAACGGCGGTCTTTGCGATCAGTGCATGCAGCGCTCGTGTTGCGAGCAAGTTGCCGCCTGCTTCACGAACAGCACGTGTGCAGCGCTCGTCGACTGCGAACGCGAGTGCGTAGGTCCGAACGCCGGGGATGACGAGGAAGCGTGCATCACGGGTTGTCGTACGCGCTCGAATGAAGTTGCTCGCAAAGATGCGTTCGTTTCCTGCAAGACGGCGCAATGCCCGAAAGAGTGCGTGAGCGAGTAAACGGAAGCCAGGTCACGGCACGAAGACGTCAATCCGGAGGGCACTCGGGGTTGGCTCGATCGCAAACTCCTTCAGTAGCGCATGGCTCTTTGCGTCGCGCACGCGCCATCGATGTGCGTCTTGTGTGCGCTGCTCCCAACGTTCGCTCGGATTTACATAGCCTTTGAAAATTTCCGCACAATCGTAGTCGAGCCAGAACATCTCGAGCGGCTCCTTGTGATCGTTCACCACGACGAGTTCGGCAGGAAACCCGGCTTCGGAACAAAGCCCTGCACTTGCTTCGGGCGGGGGCGCGCTAGTCCTAACAACGATCTCAACCTTTTTCGGATGATGTGAACCCGCGTCGAGATTGGGCAGCGCGGTAGCTGCAATCTCCTTCAAGAGGCGGTGCGTCGCATGGTCACGAACGCGCCACGGGTGCGTTGCAAATGTTGCCTGCGCGTACATTTCGCCGGGTTTAACTTGTCGATAAAACACTTCCTGGCATTTGTAGTTCACCCAGTAAAGGTCGACCGCTTCTACGCCACATGCGTTGGTGAGTTGCAGGAGTGCGGGAGCCCCGTCAGTGGAGCACGTCGACGGAGCAGCCTCGGGCAACGACACGTTGGAACACTGACTCGGCGACGCAACGGGCGGTGAAGAGGCCACCGATGGAATCGGGTTTACAGTTTTCATGGACAAGCCCGTGGGTTGGCTAATCGAGGTTGGCGCGATCCGTGGTGGAACATCGCGCTCGATCCGCGCGGAGCGATTCGTGGTGGTGACGGAAGGCGAGCGCAAAGCGTGCGTCGCGATTGCAGAACCCGCGCCCACAGCGACGACTGCGGAACCAACCACCGCAGCCAAGCCCCACCCACCGAACCAAGATACGGAGCCACTGATCAAACCCGCTCGCGATACGGTAGCAAGAACACCTAGCGCTCGCTCCTCTGCGCCGGAAGCCGGCATCTCTCGTCTTGCAACTTGAAACAACCGGTCGACAAACTCGCGTTCGTTAATCATCGCGACTATTCCTTCTTCTCGAGTTGAGCGCGCATATCATGGGCCGCAGCTTCGAGAGCCGCGCGTGCGCGACGTAACCGCGAAGCGACCGTTCCCTCGGGTATCGAAAGACACGCTGCAGCTTCCCAAGCCGTCAGTCCCTCGAGTTCCACCAAGACGATGAGTTCGCGTTGCACTTCGGGCAGACCATCAAGCAAGTGATCGAGCAGATCGCGCTCATCCAGATCCGAGAGTGACGAGCATCCGGGAACAGCCTCCTGCGACTCGATACTTGCTGGCACGAACGACGGACGAACACGCTGGCGGCGGCGCGCATCGGCGATGACACGGCGAGAGGTTGAAAAGGCGAATGCCCACTCCGCACCTTCCTTCACGGAAGGGAGCCTCCTTGCAAGGACAAGCAGAACCTCTTGCGCAACGTCTTCGGTCGAATGCAATGGAACTCCGAGACGACGCAGAACTCGCCAGAGTCTTGCGTAATAGGTCTTCACGAACGCGTTGAGCCGATCGCTCTCAACGCGAGATGGTGCCACTATCGAAGACGCTGACGATGCTTGCAGGGTAAGCGACATGGATCACCCGCTTAATGGCACATCGACAGCAAATTGATCCCAGGAATGCGAATTTTCTTGGGACGTCGGTCGATCGGTCGGTCGTCAACCCACCTTCGTCAGAAATGGCAATACGGCTTCTAGGACCTTTTGGGGCTGTTCTTCATGCGGCAAGAGCGCCGCCTTGGGGATCGGAATCAGTTCCGCGCGTTGCTTGAATTGGGACACCATCGCGCGCGCACGTTCAATCGGAAATACGCGATCTTCTTCGCCCCAAATCAAGACCACGGGGGCTTCAATGGTTGCATGCAACGTGGACATCTCATCGACGAGTTTCCAATCGATGCCTTGAAGATATCGAATCTGGCCTTCCATTCGATCCCTCGACGCGATCACCGGCGCGATGAACAGCTCGTGGAACTCGCCATCGAGCAGCGAGCGATCGAGGAACACGTTGCCGAGCCCCATGGGCGCACGGCGGTACGATCGAGAGCTGAGCAACGCGCGAAAGGTCGCGTTCGATCCGGGCATATGAGACATGACCTGAAATGGAACAACCCAAGATGGGCGATGAAACGG
>JAHFDX010000290.1 GCA_023248785.1 Myxococcales bacterium | reverse complement strand
TAATACCTCTTCGGGCCGGGCGTCTTGGCGGTCGATCTTGTTGATGACGACGATGACTGGAAAACCCAATTCAAGGCACTTGCGAAGGACAAATCGCGTCTGGGGAAGGGGACCTTCAGCGGCATCGACGAGCAAGAGCGCCCCATCGGCCATGAGAAGCGTGCGCTCAACCTCGCCCCCGAAGTCCGCGTGGCCGGGTGTGTCTACAATATTGATTTTGATTCCGTTCCAATGAACGCTCGTGTTTTTCGCAAGGATCGTGATGCCGCGCTCGCGCTCAAGGTCGTTTGAGTCCATCACGCGCTCGGCCACCGCTTCGTTTTCACGAAACGTACCTGCCTGTTTCAACATGTGATCGACCAGGGTTGTCTTGCCGTGGTCGACATGGGCGACGATGGCGATATTTCGGAGGTTGGAACGTGACATCGAGCCGCGTGGTCATACCCGTGTGCTTCAGGGCGAGCAAGAAGGGCGTGTGTCTGAGGGCACGCAGGCGTGGGTCCACAGACACGATGTTTCCGTGAATTGGGCACGATTTGCGCGATTTGTGTACGCGCCAATCATGGCACAACCGTTGATTCTCTGCGCCGGTTGAGCGAAGGAGTTGCTTACGATGCCACTACACGTTTGGGGATGGGTTCGTTCGAGGCATGGGCTGCGCACTTTTCTTGTGGCAACACTGCTGAGTTGCTTTCCCGAGGGGAAGCCACCCAACGTAACACCGCAACGAACACTCTCTGTCGAGAACCAAACGCAGCGAGGGCGCGTTGTCGGTCCGTTCGACATAGCCTTTGCAGGGCCATCGGGAGAGGTGGATGCGCCGAGGGAAGTGACGGTGCTATTTAGTCGCCCCGTTGTTGCGCTCGAACTTGCGGAGAAAGAACCCAACCTGCCCATCACGGTAACAGCGAATGGATCGTCCGTGCTTGGCACATGGCAATGGCTCGGAACAAGTGCACTCGTATTTCGGCCTGAGAGGGCATTTCCGAGCGCGAGTGAGATGCGTGTTGTCATCCCCGACTCGATCAAAGCGCTTGATGGTTCAAAACTCCCGAAGTCACACACCATCGCATTTGCGACGCCACGACCTGCCATCACACAAACCATCGCGGGCGAAGACGATGCCCACTTGGCGCCCACCTCGACGTTCTTTGTGAGCTTCAATCAAGCGATGGACTCCGCAGAGGTTGCGCGGGGCCTGTCGCTCACGGTAACGCCGGCGGGGGGCAATGCCGAGCGATTCGCCATCACAGCGACGAGAAAACTGCCGGACAGCAGCAATGAGTTTGTTCTCAAACCTGTGCGCCCCTTGCCACTGGATTCTGAAGTTCAACTCGTGGTCGCCCCATCCCTTCGAGGTCTAGAAGGGCCACGTACCGCCGGCACGCAAAGACCTCCGCGTTCCTTTGACACGTATGGGCCACTGGAGCCAACGCTCGACCCGTGCGGGAACGACACGCCATTGTGTCGTCCTCGATCGCAAGTGACCTTGGGCTTCTCCAATGAAGTGGATCTAAGAGACGCGCAAAGATTCGTCCGCATTGAACCCGCCATTCGCATCAACTGGCCAAAGCCCAACGCCCATCCCGACTGGGGCAGGACTCTGTGGGTGCCCGGCGAGCTCGGGCCAGCAACGAAGTATCGCATCACTGTCCTCGCGGGCATGAGCGATCGCTTCGGCCAAAAGTTGACTAGAAATGTTACATTTTACGTCCAGACTGGTGACTTTGATCCGCACGTCGAAGTTGGCCTGCACGGGACCAGCATTGAGCTTGGGGGTCGAATACGAAAGATCCCGGTTTCCTCCATTAATGTGGACGGCTACGACGTCATTGCGACGAAGGTGGACGCCACCCGCGCGATGGAGGTGATGTGCGCTCTGCATCAACAAAGATTCGATTCGATTATAGAATCGTTCGACCCTCTCGCGACGATGCACCACGTGTCCGTGAACGCGGCGAGAAACACGCGCCATGTGCATCAGCTCGACTTAAAAAAGATCCTTGGGGGCGATACGGGGTTGCTTGCGATCGGCAACACGGGACCTACACGGCATCTCGCAGTGACCGCCCGAACGAACCTCGGGATCGGCACAAAAATGAGCCGATTTGGTGGCCTTGTTTGGGTCACACGCCTTTCGGATGCGCATAGCGTCGCAGGCGCTCACGTCGAGATCCAAAGGTGCGGCAAGGGCGTGGTGTTCGGTGGGGAAACGAGAGAAGACGGCACCCTTCAGATCGCAAAGGAGGCCTATGAGCCCCAGCGGGACGAAGCGAGCTTGGACCATGTGTTTGTTTCCAAGGACGGCGATATCGCATTCACAGGCGTTTCCGACCAAACGTACGCGGCTGGCTGGGTTGATGCAGAAGCTGCGCAACATGTGCAGGGTGTCCTCTTCACGGATCGCGGGGTCTATCGGCCCGGAGAGCGCGTCGAAGTAAAGGGAATTGTCCGTCAACCGAATCCCACGGGAACAACAACGCCTACGGGCAACGCCGTAAAGGTTCACGCAGAAGATGGAGCTGGGAACACGGTGGGTGAGCAGTCGTCGACGTTGTCGAAATTTGGAACTTTCAATGTGTCATTTGTATTGCCCAAAACGACGGCCCTTGGGGGGCTGCACCTTCAGGCGGAAACCACGGGCACAGACGGCAAGGCAACCTTCTATGCGTATGCCGAGCTAGCGGCCTATCGTGCGGCGGAGTTTGCGCTCGACGTTGTGCCTTTTCTTCGTGAGTACGTGCGTGGCGACAGGGCCGATGTGCGGGTCGATGGAAAATACCTGTTTGGAAGCCCCCTAGCGGGCGCTTCGTTGACCATAAGGGCGCATCGTTCGCGTTGGTACTATACGCCAAAGACTCCCGATGGATTTGTAACAACGGATGACGACTATTGGGGCGACCTGCCCAATCGCGATCCGACGAGCATGGTTCTTCAGACGAGCACGGCAGCACTCGATGCAAAGGGTAGCTATTCGGGATCGTTGCAGCTTGCGCTAGAACGGCAAAGAGGCGCTGAGTCGATCGTCTACGACGTCGAGGCCGAGGACGTGACGCGGCAAACTGTATCTTCATCAGGTACATTTGTCGTGCACCCCGCCGAATTTTACGTCGGCATTCATCGTGGACAAGAGCTCTTCATTGGGCAGGGCCAGGAGATTCCAGTGCGCGTAGCGGCGGTTTCACCAAAGGGCGACTTTGTTCCTAGTGCAAAAATTCGCGTAGAACTCATCCATCGCGAATGGAACTCGGTGGCTGCGACAGCGCCCGAAGGAGATACCCATTACGAGTCGCGACCCACAGATACAGTGATTGGTGAATGTCATGTGACGACAGGCGTCGATCCCGCACTCTGCCGTCTCGAGGCGAAGGCGACCGGCTACATGATTGCGCGCGCCTTTGCAAAGGACCGCCGTGGCAACCCCGTCACTGCAAGCACGTATCTCTACGTGACTGCCGATACGTCGCGCAGCGCGTCGGCATGGCGCATGGGCGATCGCGGCGAGCTTGGGCTTGTAGCCGACAAAAAGGAGTATCGGGTTGGCGATACGGCGAAAATTCTTGTCAAGAATCCATTCGACGAAGCGGAGGCGCTTATTACCGTCGAGCGCGCGGGCGTATATCTCACCGAACGGCGAACCCTCAAAGGGCCCACGCCTATTGTAACTATCAGCGTTACGGAAGCCTATCGACCGAATGCGTTTGTGGGTGTGCACCTAATTCGCGGGCGTTCCAAGAACCCGCAGGAAAAAAGCGCGGACGCATTCGGACCCGTATTTCGCTATGGATCCATCGATATCCCGATCGAGTCCGGCTCGCGTGAGCTGAAGGTCGACGTTCTGCCGGCGCAGTCAAACTACCGGCCTGGCGACACGGCCGAGGCATCGGTGCTCGTGCGCGATAGCCGTGGAAAACATGTAACATCGGAAGTTACCTTTTACGCGGTGGATGAAGGCGTGCTCATGCTCACCGGATACAAGCCTCCGGACCCCGTGGCGACATTCTCGCAGGCGCGAAATCTGAACGTGTGGACGTACGACTCACGCATGGCGTTGGCACGCGCGTTTACGCTTCGTCTGGACAACAGCAGCACAAACAAGGGCGACGAGGGCGGTGGAGGCGGCGTGCGCAGTGATCTCCGGGCTACCGCCTACTTTGCGCCCAATCTGCAAACCGATGCTTCGGGTAAAGCGACGGTTCGTTTCAAGTTGCCTGACAACCTGACGACGTTCCGCCTCATGGCTGTCGCGGTGGGTACGGACGATCATTTCGGGCGTGGCGAGGGACGCATCGTCACGAACAAGGACCTTATGATTCGCCCCTTGATGCCGCGTTTTATGCGAGTCGGCGATTCGTTCGAAGGCGGCGTGGCCATGAACGTAAAGGGCAAGGGCAGCTCGGACGTGGAGGTGAGCGTTGAAGCAAATGGAATCGTCGCGGAGGGCGACCGGACAAAACGGGCTAGAGTAAACGCAGATGGCGCCGTAGAGGTGCGATGGGCCATGCGTGCAGATCGGCCCACGCGTGCATCGATCACGTTTCGAGCGAAGGGGGCGGATCGCAGCGACGCGATTACCATTCATCGAGAAGTGATGGTTCCCGGTGAGCTCGAGGCCGTAGCGCTTGCGGGCGATAGCGAAGTCCCCGTTGCTGAGCAGCTGGGCGATTTATCCCGCGTGCGAACCGATGTTGGGGGGCTCGATGTTCGTGTTGCCTCGAGTGCGCTTGTGGGGGTTTCTGATGGCATGGACCAGCTTCTCCAATATCCGTACGGCTGCGCAGAGCAGCTCGCGAGCAGGTTGCTTCCATTGGCCACATTGCGTGCACTAGCGGTTACATTTGACGTGAAGTTGCCCAAGGATCCGGACGCGTTGGCCGAAGAGGCCATTGCCAAAATCTTGCTTACGCAACGTCCCGATGGCGGATTTGCCTTCTGGGCAGATTCACCACGAGCCAATCCGTACTTGTCGGCGTATGTCCTGCTCGTGCTCGATCAGGCGAAAAAGCTTGGTCTGTACGTGCCGCCGCGGTCACTCGTCGCGGCAGCGGACTACCTGCGCGCGCAGACAAAGACGCCGGGTCATTCCGTGGAGACGCCGTTCGTCGCAGATGTGCTTGCGACGAGTGGTGCGCCTGACGTTGGGCTCATCACGCAGCTTTACGGAAAGCGCGCAACGTTTAGCCTCGTCGAGCGCGCGCACCTTGCTCACGCGTGGGCGAGTGCCCGAATGGATCCGAAACAAGGCAAGGAGCTCCTGCGCGATCTTGAGAACGCCATTCATTTGCATTCGACGAGTGCGGTCGTCGAGCTTGAGGGAGCCAATTGGTACACCACGCGAATCACGGCCACGGCACACGTGCTGCGCGCGCTGATTGCGCTCGAGCCAACGCATCCGTTGATTCCAAAAATCGTGCGCGGAATTCTTGGCGCGCGGAAAAATGGTGCTTGGGATTCGACACACGAGGCCGCATGGTCGTTGCTTGCGCTTTCAGATTACCAACGAGCGCTCGAGTCGAAACCTGTTCACCTTTCAGTGAACGCATTTTTCGGCCAAGATTCACTATTC
>JAHFDX010000289.1 GCA_023248785.1 Myxococcales bacterium | reverse complement strand
CGCCGCGCGCGCAACCGCAAGCGAAACGCCGAGAATTGCGTTGGCACCGAGCTTGCTCTTGTTCGGGGTTCCGTCGGCATCGAGCAACACGCCATCGACTTGCATTTGATCGAGCGCATCGAGCCCCAGAATCGCAGGACCAAGCGTTGCGTTCACATTCTCAATGGCCTTGCACACCCCCTTGCCGAGGTAGCGCTTGCTATCGCCGTCGCGGAGCTCGAGCGCCTCATGCTCACCTGTCGATGCTCCACTTGGAACGGCCGCGCGGCCATGTCCATTTGTCGTTTGGACTTCAACTTCAACTGTCGGATTGCCTCGCGAATCGAGAATCTCGCGTGCGTAAACTGCGTTGATCTCGCTCATGGTGCCGGCGGGAATACCACATCTGCCCTTCCGGAGCATCCCGCGTCGTGGCCCAAAACCTCTGCCCAAAAGGTCCGCACTTCGTCCAACGACTGAAGCCGCGCCGCCGGTGGAAGCGCACGCAGCAGGCGACGTCCGTAGGGCTTTTTGACGACTCGTGGGTCGAGCAGCGCAACAATTCCAAAATCGCGAGCGCCTCGTACGAGCCGGCCAAATCCTTGCTTCAAGGTCACCGCCGCTGCGGGCATTATATACTCCGCAAACGGATTGCCTCCTTCACTTTCAATGACCCGCGAGCGCGCGACAGTGACGGGATCGGTAGGGACAGCGAAGGGGATCTTGTCGAGGATGACAAGGCGGAGGGCGGAACCCGGAACATCCACCCCTTCCCAAAATGTGAGTGTCGCGGAAAGCACTGCGTTTTTTTCGCGGCGGAAGCGCTCAAGAATTTCGAGCTTTGAGAGCTCACCCTGTACGTACACGGGATTGGCAAGGCGCGCACGAAGGGCTTGCCCAAATGCGCGCATCGCGCGCGTAGAGGTCGTGAGCAAAAATGCACCACCGTCAGTTACTTGAATCAGCTCGACGGCGCGTTCCAGCGCCCTCGCCTCGAATTCTGGCGACAGAGGCTCAGGCAAATCGTTTGCAATGTACAGACCGGCCTGGCGTGAGAAGTCGAACGGTGATGGCACCACGAGCTCGCGCGTCTCGGTTGGGGCTCCAAGACGAGAGCGCGTGAACTGAAAATCTATCGACCCGTCACGATGCACCGTTGCAAGCGTTGCGCTCGTAGCCACGACTGCTTTGGTTCGTGCAAAGAGGCGCTGCTCGAGTAAGCCGCGCAAATCAAGCGGATACGACGTAACGGATACCGAACGCTCACGCGCATCGACCCAACAAACACACCGAGAATTAGGATCGTTCAGGATTGCAGCCAGCGCATCGCGAAATTCTCGAGCTCGTCGCGCAATGAGCGCAGATGTCGGCGAAGAATCGTGCACAAACGAAAGTAAACCTTCTAGCCGCGCGTCGAGCGCGTAGTACGGCTTCAATTGCACATCGGTGAGCTCGCTCGGAGCGAACAACTTGCGCGATTCCTCTGCAACCCCCGAAAACGGACGCAGCGCTGAAAACAAGGCGCGCGATGCTTCCCGTAGAGCGCCGAGCATCGAGCCGATGCGCGCGTCCGAAACCGCACGCGCGGCAAGAACGCGCTCCGCCTCTGCAACCAGCGAATCAAGACCCGCACTTGAAACACGCGTCCCGAAAAATTCGGCCGCCGTGTCTTCAACTTGATGCGCCTCGTCGAAGATTACCGCGTCGTACGGGGGGATCACGCTTGCATGTCCTTCGCTCCGTCCCGTTCGGAGCGCCAAGTCCGCAAAGAAGAGATGGTGGTTCACAATGACAACATCTGCGTCCTCCGCTTGGCGACGCATCGTCGTAACAAAGCACTCGTCGTAGTAAGAGCACGAAGCGCCAATCCGCGTTTCGGCGGATGAACGAACTAGGCGTACGAGTGGCGAATCCTCGGTGTGTCCGCGCAGCTCTGATAGATCGCCCAAACGTGTTTGCTCCACCCACACATGCAGTTGCGAAAGCTCAGCGTCCTCAACTCCCCGACCACCGTCGAGGCGAAGCTCCTGATACCGACGTCGACACAAGTAATTTGGAAGCCCCTTCATCACGGCGAACGAAACGTGGCGCCCTAGGGCCAAAAGGACCGCGCGAACGATGGGGACGTCTTTTTCAATAAGTTGCTCCTCGAGTGCCTTGGTCGCGGTGGACACGACGACCTTTCGCCCCGAAAGGGCGGCTGGTAAGAGATATGCGAGGGTTTTTCCCGTTCCGGTCCCCGCCTCGACCAAGAGAGGGATTTCGTCGCGCAGCGCATTTAGCACTGCTTGCGCCATTGCGACCTGACCCGGACGCGCCTCATACCCGGAAAGAACGTTTGGCAACACGCGCTCGAATACGTCGCGCATACATTCGTGTCGCACGCACGGCCGCTGGGCGCAATTGGGGTGAGATGCTCTCCCGAAGAACCGCCAGACTTGGTACACTCATTTGACCTTGGGTCTGCCTCGCCCACCCAACCCACAAATGCCGCTCCCGTCGCGCGACACCGAAAAAACGCGCGCGCCGATGCTCCGTCTCGCCGTAAGTAGAGACGGCGTGGGGCTCGAGCTAACGGCCCCCGCGCGTGTAGGCCCACTCGAAGTGCTCGAACTATTTGCATCGTTGCCGAGCGTTCGCTTTCCGGCCGACATTTCTGGGGGGGTCGACAGGTTCCGTCATCGGCGGGGACGGCTCGAACACCTGCGCATGGGCATTCACCGTGAGGCGCTCGCGCAGTGGGCGCGTCCGCGGCTGACCGGCCTTCTGTCCGAACGCACGCCAGAAGTCACTATTTACGCCACGTCGCACGGCGCGACGGTGGCCGTGAGCGACCCTACGCCAGTCCACGCAAACGCGGAGGACCACTTCGTTGCGTTCAATGTCACGATGGTATGCAGGGGCCCTGACGTGTGGCTCATCCCCACGGACGTTCGCGCGACGGATGTGCGAACACCACCCACGGTGCAGGCGATCCGTGCACTCGCAACGGTGTTGGGCTCAACGGCAAAGAGGCGCGGCTGCGCGTTCCTCATTGAAGATGCGATACGCGCACTCTCGCTCGATCTTGTGCCGCGCTTAGGAGGGCGAGTGCCCGACACGCGCGACCTCACGCTTGAACCCATTTTTGCGCAAGACGATCGTTGGCAATTGTTCGCAGCGCGCGAGCTTACCATTCGCGCAGGAGCGGAGGTGGCAACCCTTGAGCTCGCCGAGTTGCTCGAGCCGGGCGATCGGGCCGCGATGGACGGCGACATCGATCAAGCCCGCGACCGCTATTTGCACGCGCTTGAATACGCGCCTTCTCAGGAAGAAATCGTGCGGCGTGTTGCCGAGCTCGACGCAGCCTTTGGCGCGCGGACACATGGTGCACTTCAATTTCTCGCAGAACTTCCTCGCTTGCAAGCCGGTAGTCGCATGCTGCGCGCCATTTTGCTCGAACGCGCCGGGTCGAAGAATGATGCGGTTGCGGCGTTCATACACGCGGGTGAAGACGAAACGACGCCATCTCTCGCTGCATTTTGTTATTCGCGCGCCTCGTTGCTCGTTGATGATCCGTTTGAGTCACTCCGTCTGCTTGACCGCGCGGTTTCGCTTGCTCCGTCGCTTTCGTCGCTGCGTTGGCAGCGTTTTGAGATGGTTCTTCGCACCGCAAGAATCGAAGATGCGCGAGCCGAAGCCGATCACCTCGAGGCCCTCACACACGGTCCAAACAATCGGGCTGACGTGTGGAGACGCGTGAGCGAGCGCTTTGTCGCGTTCGGATACTTCACCGAAGCGACCGCGCTTCTTGAACGTGCCCTTCGGTATCGCCCTGACGACGGGCCGGTACTCGTCGCCCTTGGAAAGACCCTTCTTCGCGGAAACGATCCAAATCGCGCTCTACCGCTTTTACGCCGCGCCATCGAGGTGAAGCACCCAACAGAGGATGCGCGCGCGGAGGCAGAACTCGTGTACGCAACGTCGTTGGCGGACGTCGTTCACGATGTGCCGTCTGCGCTCGCCCGGCTCCGCTTCGTTCCAGCGCAGAGTCATTTTTCATGTGATGCATGGCTTGCCGAAGCTCGGTGGCGCATTTTGTTGTCAGACGACCATGGTGCCGCTGTCGCATATGCGAAATTGCGCGATCGCTTGCTGATGCAAGCTCCGAATGCAAAAGCCGGAGCTGCTGAATGGTTGGCGGAAGCTGCGCGCTTCGAGCATGCCCGCCGAGGTGACCCATTCGCCGCGAGGCAACATGTACTGGCCGCGTTACGAATTCAGCCGGGCGATGCTGCCTTGCTCGAACTTTTGCGTACAGTCTCACCGGTTGCCAAGGAGGTTCAGCCTCTTTCACCGAATCCGGAGGGTGAAGCAAAGGTCGGCCAGCTTGCAGAGTTGCCAGCACAGGCGGACGAGGAATTCGACGAAGACGTCGCTGCGGCGCGCGTGGAAGATCTCACACAGAAGCTTCGCGCCAACCCCGGCGACGACGTCGTTGGCGACGAACTTGCACGCTTGCTCGAGAAATTAGGGCGTTCACACGATCTTCTCGCGTTGCTCATGGCACGCATGGACGACGCATCCCCCGAAAAGCGCAAGACGCTTCGCCCGCGAACGGTCGACACGTTGAATCGACTCGGGCAAGCCGCAAAGCACGACGGACGCGACATGGAAGCAACGCTGTTCCACGACGCCGCCTCCATGTTTGCGGAATAGCTCCACGTCGCAGCGCGGCAACGAAGGCAGCGCGCGGCTGGCGCCTTTGCAAGTGAGCCGTGGGGACACGAATCTACCCCACTGCGGCGCGCACTTCCTCAATCAACACATCGAGCACGCCACTCGGCACAGGGAGCCCTCGCGCTATTTCGTCGAGAATCTCGCGTTCCCTTGCACTCACGTCGTCGCTCGCCATTGCGAGGAGAATGGCGACGCGAAGTAACTCCTTGCCGTACTCGGGCCTATGAACTTTTTCGCACACGGCCTTGACGCGTTCAGCGAAGCCGTCGCGCGCAAGTAGGTCCTCGAGCTCCGCCACAAGTTTGAAAACGAGACTTTTCGGTATGGCGCCCGCGCCAAGAAAAACGACTAGCCGGGAAAAAAGCTCTCTCTCCTTGTCATCAAAAATCCCGTCGCAAACAGCGGCAAGAAATGCTGCCTCAACCATGCCTTCAAACAGAAGGACAGCGCTTGGATCGAACCCGGTGGGCATCGTTGCTTCGTTTCTTGGGCGCGACCCATACGCGGCCGCGGCAAGTTCCCAGGTCGCGCGCGCAGTAGGATTTTCGTCGGCATGCGCACGCAATCGAAGGATGCGTCGCTCAGCTGGATCGATTTTTCGTTCGCTCATTCGACTACTCACTCGACCTTGGGCGTCCCTGCCACGAGTAGCTCAACGAATCCATCATCGCGTGACCACCCTTGCGCGACTTCGTACGGAACGACGTGCGCTGCGCTCCATGCATACACTCTAACAGTTGCATGAACGACAGGGTTATTCGCTGGGTCGCGAAGCACCATGGAGTAATCCATGGGCAAAGGGACATCGAGATCAACGCGTCCCACGGCCTCCGAGATGCGGATTCCGGTGCGAAAGACCCACGGAAATCCCGAGTCTTGC
>JAHFDX010000288.1:1863-5580 GCA_023248785.1 Myxococcales bacterium | reverse complement strand
AAAAAACAACGTTTTCGACGCGAACGACAGTCCGAGCGACGTGCGCCCGGTTTACGTCCTGCCCATGCCTCCGCCAAATGTAACTGGATCGTTACATATGGGGCACGCTTTGTTCTGCACGCTGCAGGACGCCCTCTCGCGTTTTCACCGCATGAACGGCAAAAACGTTCTTTGGCAACCCGGGATGGATCACGCGGGAATCGCTACCCAAACGGTGGTTGAACGACTGCTTGCGCGCGAGGGAAAAACTCGTTTCGATCTTGGACGCGAAACGTTCGTCGAGCGCGTGTGGTCATGGAAGGTTGAGAGCGGCGGGCGTATTCAACAGCAACAGCACGTCTTAGGGACGTCAGCGGATTGGAAGCGGTCCAAATTCACGATGGACCCAGACATGAGCCGTGCGGTCACCGAGGCCTTTGTGCGGCTCCATGAACACGGACTCATCTACCGCGCAACGCGACTCATCAACTGGGATCCCGCGCAACGCACAGCGCTTAGCGATCTCGAAGTCGACCACGAGGAGATCAACGGTGAACTTTTTGAGTTTGCATACCGCGTCGACGGCAGCGACGAAGAGATTGTGGTTGCAACGACCCGCCCGGAAACGATGCTCGGTGATACCGCCGTTGCGGTTCATCCCGACGATGCGCGCTATCGCCATTTGCATGGAAAGCGACTCGTTCATCCATTCGTCGATCGTACGATTCCGATCATCACAGATTCCATTTTGGTCGATCCGAAGTTTGGTACAGGTGCTGTAAAAGTCACTCCCGCGCACGATTTCAACGACTTCGCGACGGGTAAAAGGCACGGTCTTGCCGAGATCAACATCTTCAATCTCGACGGAACGGTGAACGAGAACGGTGGCTCGTTCGCCGGACTCGATCGCAAGCGTGCACGCACTGCCGTAAAAAAAGCGCTCGACGAGAAGGGCTTTGCACGCGGGAGTAAGCCACACAAGCTCACGGTGCCGCGAAGTCAACGATCGGGCGAAATCCTCGAACCCATGCTGTCGACGCAGTGGTTCTGCAAGATGGGCGACATGGCAAAGTCGGCGCTCGACGCAGTCCACAGCGGGCGGACGCAAATCATTCCCCCCGAGTGGACGAAAACTTACAACCATTTTCTCGAAAACATTCAAGACTGGTGCATCTCGCGTCAACTTTGGTGGGGTCATCAAATCCCCGCGTGGCATGGTCCAAATGGAGAGATCGTGGTCGCACGCGAACGACCCTCGGAATGCGGCGAAGGCGACGAAGGCGGCAAGGGCTGGACACAGGACCCTGACGTGCTCGATACATGGTTCTCAAGCGCGCTTTGGCCCTTCTCGACGCTTGGATGGCCCAACGACACACCCGCACTTCGGAAATTCTATCCCGCGAGCGATCTTGAGACGGGGTACGATATTCTCTTTTTCTGGGTCGCTCGCATGATGATGTTCGGCATCCATTTCACGGGACAGCCGCCGTTCAAACTGCTCCACGGACTCATCGTCGACGAAACGGGCGATAAGATGAGCAAGGTGAAGGGGAACGTGATCGACCCGCTCGATCTCATTCACGGGGTCACCTTCAAGGACATGATTGCAAAGGCACTGCCCGGTGCGCCGGAAGCCGAAGCGCTTGCGAAATTCAAGAAGGCGTATCCCTCGGCAGCGCAAATGGGGTCGGGATTTCCGGCATTTGGCGCAGACGCCGTACGTCATGCCCTTGCGACCTATCCACCGAGCAACATGCGCATTGCGCTCGCCCCAAAGAGAGTGGAAGCGAGTCGCCACTTCATGAACAAGATTTGGAACGCAACGCGCCTCGCGCTCGATTTGTTGGGCGACTACTCAGTCCCGCTCACACTGCCTCCCCCACGCGACCTGATGAACCGGTGGATGCGTTCGCGCGTCGGGCATGCGCTCACTGTCATGCGCAAAGGCTTCGACGAGTTCCGCATCGATGAAGCGGCGAACGAAGCCTATCGTTTCTTTTGGAATGAACTGTGCGACTGGTACCTCGAGCTCATTAAGCCGGTGTTGCGCCCAAGTGAACAAGAAGTCGATGTCCTACTCATGAACGAAACACGCGCAACGCTTTCACTCTCGCTCGAGGCTGCACTCCGACTGATGCATCCGATTATCCCGTACGTAACCGAAGAGCTGTGGCAGCGGCTACCCAAGCGCCCGGCGCCAGTCTCGATCAGTCTGGCGACTTACCCGAGCGCGTTGGAGTTTACGACAGATGCAACCGCCGATCGCGAGATGGGAATTGTACAAAGTGTGATATCTGCGGCACGAACGATCCGCGCGGAGCACGAAGTCAATCGTCACGCTGAAGTTCCGCTCGCAGTTCGATGCAACGACAACGCTACGATTTCGCTAATTCGTAATCGACACAGAGACATTTCATTCCTCGTCAATACCGGACGTGAGCAAGCCATACGATTCGAGCCGCTTGGGGGGCCACGTGAACCGGGTACCACCGTAAGCATCGTGCCTACCGAGCGGGGGCCCATCGAAGTCGTAGTGGGGTTGAAAGGGCTTGTTGAGCCCGAGCGCGAACGCGCACGCGTTGAACGCGAGCTCAAACGAATCGAGAAGGATCTCGCAGCGCTTGAGAAGAAACTCGGCTCGCCGGGGTTTGTCGACAAGGCACCACGCGAGGTTATCGACGAGGCTCATGCGCAGCAGCATGCACTTTGCGAAGCGCGCGCTCGCATGGACACTGCGCGAGCATTGGCGGATGAACTCTGACGCACAACGCTTGGGCTTCAGTACACCCACTCAGTAACCGACAGCACGAACTGAGAACCCAAACTCAGCCGATGCGGCCGCCTAGAACCTCGCTGCCTCTGCCACACCAAAGGTAGCAAATTGCAGCGGTCTGTTTGTCCGGTGGCGCCGAAGGTACACGGTGAGCGCCTGGCTTACCCGTTGCAGTTCACCGAATACCAGCAACGAGACGGTGGTCTGTCACTACGAACACAGGAAAGGGGTTACATCCCGCATTTCAGGGTGCGGCGTAATCCGATAGGTCGCGACGCTGCGTCCGGGGGGAGGCAGCGCGGATCGAATCGTTCGCACACAGACCGCCGTCTCGGTATTTTCTCGGAATGAACATTTCCGAACAAAAGTGGGCCTTCGTGATGGTCGGCCTACCGGCCCGAGGAAAAACGTTCATCGCGCGCAAAGTTGCGCGTTACCTCTCGTGGTCTGGACACCGCGCGCGGGTGTTCAACGTCGGCGCCTACCGACGAGAGCGGCTCGGAAGTCAGCAGCGCCACTCGTTCTTCGATCCGGACAATGCCGAAGGTTCGCGTGCTCGATTCGAGATGGCCCAGGTCGCGCTAAGCGACATGCTCACTTGGTTAGAGCGCGACGGCGACATCGCTCTCTACGACGCAACAAACAGCACCGAAGAGCGACGTGCTTGGGTTCAAAAGACCTGCGAGGCGCAGGGGGTCGGGGTTGTCTTCGTGGAGTCGATTTGCAACGACCCCCAAGTGATCGAGTCGAACATTCGCGCAACAAAAGCTCATTCTCCCGACTACGTGGGCGTCGCGTCCGACGAAGCGGTGTCCGATTTTCAAAAGCGGATCAACCACTATGCGAACGCCTACGAAGAGGTTCACCGCGGCGAGGGTAGCTACATCAAAATCATCGATGTCGGCCAAACAGTCGTCGCGCATCAAATCGAGGGCTATATCCCGTCGCGGATCGTTTTCTTTCTC
>JAHFDX010000288.1:0-1815 GCA_023248785.1 Myxococcales bacterium | reverse complement strand
ATTGCCACCTCGAACCGCGCTCCATCTGGCTCACGCGGCATGGGGAAAGCGAGTTCAATGTAGTGGGTCGCATTGGCGGCGATCCGGGATTGACTTCGAACGGTCGCTACTATGCGGAGCTGCTTGCAGATTTCATTCGCACACGTCTTGAGGAGCCTCCCATTGTGTGGACCAGTACCCTGCACCGTACCGTCGACACGGCGGAATTTCTTAATGCACCCTTTGTCCCCCTACGCGCTATCGATGAGATCGACGCGGGCATCTGCGACGGTATGACTTACGCCGAAATCGCAGCAAAGCTCCCAGCAGAATACGCTGCGCGTCGCGCGGACAAGTTTCGCTATCGATACCCTCGAGGGGAATCGTACCAAGATGTCATTGCTCGGCTGGAGCCCGTTATTTTTGAGCTTGAGCGGGAGCGAAGGCCTCTTCTCGTTATCGGACATCAAGCGGTGCTTCGCGCCCTCCACGCTTATCTGATGGACACGCCACCAGAAGCATGCCCGCGGATCTCGATTCCGCTTCACACGGTCATCGAACTCACCCCGAGCGCCTACGGATATGATGAGCAGCGTGTCGTTCTCACGCAAGCGGCGGATCGCTCGTCCTTCGCACCGTAGCTGGGCACAAAAAAAAGCACCCCGCGCAATGCGAGGTGCTTTTCCTTTACACCAGGCGATACAGATAGCTCAGTAAACACCCTTGAGGTCGAGCGAGATGTAGCCGAACCACGCCATCGCCGTACGAATGAACGACGGCATCGACGCGTACGACTGCAGCGCAAGGCATGATGCGCTCATCTCGCACGTGTCTACAGTCGCCAGTGGATTGTTGGGATCCTTGACGAGCGGCTGACCGTTCGTGCCAATCTTTGGGACATACCAAGTGACGCCGTTCTGCGTGACCGTCGTCGTCTGGTATGCGCGATTGAGGAGAACGTTTGCCCATTCGAGCACACGTGCGCCGATCGCCTTCTGCACAGTCTTTCCAAAGATCTGTTCCGTTCCAAGGACCTTGGCAACGTAGACCCGGCCCGTTGGATCGTGGAACTCGATGCGATTGTCAAAACCAGGATCCGCATCGGCTCCGAGTTCGTAGATACGCATCTGGTCGGTCCAGTTCATCCGCTGATTCTCCTGGATGAACATGAGCGTGGTCGCGAACGCAAACTTCTGCTGTTCCCAACCAACCTGTGGGTCGACTGCCATGGTCTGCGTTGAGACCTGTGGTGTTTCCGTAACCGGGTTATTGCACAACAGCGATTCGCTTCCGGGGAAACACACTTCTGGACCTGACGAAGGCCACCACGAGACCCAACCGACTCCGTTCGTTGGGTACTTGTCCGCGTCGACCAACGGCTTGTTTTGAGAGTCGGTCTTGATACGCGGGCCTTTGAGCGCTTCGTCACCCGTTAGATTGTTGCCGAGCCAACGACGGAAGCCATCGGGGAAGACGTCCGCGATCGATACCGCGCGGAAGCGTGGATCGTGGAAGTCGTCGCGCGACGAGCTGATGAAGTTGTCGGCCGACTCCGCGAGTAGATAGCCGGTGTACGCCTTCTCGTAGTACGCTCCCATGTTGAGCGTGTACTCACGATCGTAGTCGCCGTGCGAAGAGGACAACGCGTTCTCGAGCGGACGTCCGCCAAGCGAGATCTGTCCGTATTTACCGGTTACACCATTGAACATGGTGAGCGCGGTCTGCTGGGAGTCCGCGTTGAAGAAAGCGGTGCCATCCTTCGAACGCAGGTAGTCACCCTTCGAATCATAGTAGTGCTCCCCCGGCTGCGGACGAGCAAACACGTGCCCGAGGAAG
>JAHFDX010000287.1:3940-5597 GCA_023248785.1 Myxococcales bacterium | reverse complement strand
AAACCATCCCGAGGTGATCCGCGCATACCTGGGCAACGCGGAGGAGGAGCACGCATGAGGGTCAATCATCCCTTCCGACCAAACGCTTCGCCGTCCAACGCACCTCTTCTCGAAGTCGAACACTTGCGCGTGCACTACGGCGCGATTGTCGCGATCAAGGATGTGAGTTTGCGCGTGTGCCAAGGCGAAATTGTCGCCATGATTGGCGCCAACGGGGCAGGAAAGACCACGACGCTGAAGACTCTCGCTGGCCTCTTGCCTGTTGCCTCAGGTGCGATTCGCTTCGCCGGAAATTCACTTCTCGAGATGCCCGCCGAGAAGCGCGTCGGTGAAGGGATCTCCCTCGTTCCGGAAGGGCGCGCCATTTTTCCAACTCTGACGGTTCTCGAAAATCTTGAGCTTGGCGCCTATTTGCATCGGCATGCTCCCACAATGCGCGAGTCCATCGAAGACATCGTGGGACTCTTCCCACGACTGGGTGAACGCATGCGCCAGGAGGCTGGAACATTGTCCGGCGGTGAGCAGCAAATGCTTGCGATTGGGCGTGCACTGATGTCGCGCCCAACTCTTTTGTTGCTCGATGAACCATCGCTTGGAATTGCGCCAAAGCTTGTGCAGCAAATCTTCGAGGCGATTCGGCGAATTGCATCTGCCGGAGTTACGATCCTCTTGGTTGAGCAAAATACGCGCATCGCGCTTGCCACGAGTCACCGCGCGTACGTGCTCCGAACGGGAGAGGTCGCGATGCAAGGCGTATCATCCGACCTGTCGCAAAACCCGGAAGTTCAGGCCGCGTATCTCGGAGGCTGAGCTCTTCGCAAAACCCCGAGGCCAGCGGCTGCGGATAGTGTATAGACCGGTCCCCTGGCTTCGTAACCACCCACATAGGGATCGTTGGCCAAGAGAAGCGCTGTGTCGAGATCGACGTAGTCCACGCCTCCGAGTGCGCAAGCTACGTGCGCGGCAGCAGCCATTCCCAGCCGCGTTTCGACCATACCGCCCATCATGAGTTGCAAGCCCGAACGCCGAGCCTTTAAGCCAAGCAAAAACGCCGCAATCGGACCTCCAAGCTTCATGAGCTTCAGATTGATCCCATGCGCAGCGCGTGTCTGCACGACGCGATCGAGATCGGCTTCCGTTCGAAGACTCTCATCGGCGATGATCGGTACTGAAGACGCGCGTGTCACCTTTGCCATGCCTTCCCAATCATCGCGATGGCAGGGTTGCTCGAAGCACTCGAGCGGAACATTCAATCGTGTACAGGCGGAAAGAACGGCGAGTGCATCGTCTGCGGAAAAGCCCCCATTGGCATCGATGCGAAAACTCACGTCGGTCGAAAGTCGAGCCAGGCGTTCAAGTGCGCGAATGTCGTGCTCGACGTCGCGCCCGATCTTCACTTTGAAGCAGCGAAATCCTTCCGCGAGCCAATATTGCGCATGGCGATCCATTGAATCGATGTCGCCAATACTGATCGTGATGTCGGTGGTGAATTGCCTGGCGTGGGGTCCAGGCGGATATAGCCAGGCAAAAAAAGGCGTTTTCGCGAGTCTTGCAGTCGCATCGAGAAGCGCCGTCTCAACTGCTGCGCGCGCTACGGGATGGCCTTCGAACACGTGGTCAAGCGCGAACTGCAACGTGCGAAGCCGCATCGGCTCAA
>JAHFDX010000287.1:2643-3930 GCA_023248785.1 Myxococcales bacterium | reverse complement strand
CGCTAACGTTGTAGTCATCGTGCTTGTCGCAATGACGAATGGCGAACGAAGTGGCACTCGAAGTTCGTGGGCATCGATGTGCTCGATTCGCACCTGCATCGCATCATCCTATCGCGTACAGTGGGCCGATAGGGAGCCGCATGGCAACTGTAGTTGTAACGGGGGGTACTGGGTTCATTGGTCAGAGGTTGGTGAAGGCCCTTTTGCGACGTGGCGACAAGGTCATCGTTACGTCGCGCAAGGCGAGTGCAGCACGTGCTGTGTTTGAATCCACTATCGAAATTGTCGAGTGGGATGGCGTTGCAAGAGATGCGATACGTGGTGTGATTTCCCGTGCAGATGCAGTGATGCATCTCGCGGGTGCCAACATCGGCGAACGCAGGTGGACCGAGGCACGGATGAAGAACCTGCGCGCGAGTCGAACTGTACCGACGGAGATACTGGCCAGCGTCATGTCGGAGTCGAAGCCTTCACCGCGCGTCTTTGTCAGCATGTCAGCAGTCGGAATTTACGGAATGCGTTCGGATAACGTGGAGCTTTCCGAGGGAAGCGAATGTGGCTCCGATTTTCTTGCGAACCTGTGCGTAGACTGGGAGGCTGCTGCGAACGCGGCCCGAGGTGCAGGCGTGCGTGTGACGCACCCGCGGATGGGGATCGTGCTTGGTAAGGAAGGCGGGGTGTTGGCGCAGACGCTGCCGATCTTTCGCATGGGACTCGGTGGCCCGATAGGTGCTGGCACTCAGTACATTGGTTGGATTCATATCGACGATGCTGTCGCCGCCCTTCTTTTTTCGCTCGACCACGAATCACTCTCGGGTGCGTACAATGTCACCGCGCCGACTCCAGTTACAATGAACGAGTATGCCGCAACGCTTGGACGCGTTTTGCGGCGTCCGGTCTTGATGCGGGTGCCGTCGTTCGCCCTCAAGGTGGCCATGGGAAGCAATCTCGCGGAGCTCGTACTCACAGGTCAGCGCGCAATTCCACGGGTACTGCTTGAACGCAAATTCTCCTTCGAGCACCCCGCACTCGAGAGAGCGCTCTCTTCGCTTTTGTCTTCGAGCTAACAACCGAGCGCGCGATTTCGTATCATCGACCTGTACGTGACCCCGCCCGTTCGACGGCTTGTCTTCGCATCCGGCACCTTCTTCGCGATCGTGGCAGTCGGGACAGTTGCGCTCTTTTTCATCGGTGGCGGCAAGTGGACGTTTGGGGAATGCCTCTACATGGTGATCATTTCGATCACGACCGTCGGATTCAGTGAACTTCCTGAGATGGCCTCCGTGC
>JAHFDX010000287.1:0-2633 GCA_023248785.1 Myxococcales bacterium | reverse complement strand
TTGGGGGTCGGAGCGATTGCGTTTTTTCAGAGCACGCTGACAGCGCTTTTCATCGAAGGCTTCTTTGGTCAAGCCCTGCGGAGGAATCGAATGCGCAAACAAATTGCGTCTATGACCGGCCATGTGGTGGTTGCCGGAGCTGGCTCAACGGGTCGGCACGTGATTGAAGAACTCGTGGTGGCGCAGGCGTCGTTTGTGGTGATCGACATCAATGCGCAGCACGTAGAGCGAGCTTCCGAAGACTTTTGCAATGGAAAATTGGTTTTCGTGCACGGTGACGCCACGCAAGACGCAGTATTGATGGCTGCGGGTCTCGACCGAGCGCGCGGAGTCGTGTGTGCGCTTACGCACGACAAGGATAATTTGTTCGTGACACTTACGGCGCGCAGTCTGAACCCGACGGCGCGAATCGTGACGAAGGTGACGGAGGAAGCCGCCGGACAAAAAATGCTGAGGGCGGGTGCTTCGTCGATTGTGAATCCCACCCAAATTGGTGGACGTCGTATGGCGACAGAACTCATCCGCCCGAAGGTGAACGAGTTTCTTGATCAACTCCTGCGTGATCGCAACCAAACATTGCGGCTCGAGGAGGTTCAAATTCCGAAAGGTTCGCCGCTCGACGGCGCTACCCTGGCAGACCTTCGTCTCCATGGCGATTCGCACGTGATGGTCGTGGCCATTCATCGAGGATCAGGTGAGTTCATTTACAACCCGGATCCTACAACGCGCGTCGAAGCGGGCATGGCCCTCATCATCCTTGGTGAGAAGGGCGTCGTGAGCAAGATGAAGGAGTCGTTTCACACGCCGTAGCGCTCGCCGTTACGCCGGAACGCCGCGAGTTCGAAGGATCGTGCGCACGACCCGTGCAGCTTCTTGCGGGAGCGCGTCCAGTTGATCTCGCACGAGGGCAAAAAACTGTGAGCCCTTCGCTCCTTCAATCGCGGTAGCGATGACGTCGCATTCGCTCTGTGAGCCGGATACAATAGCCTGGAGCAAGAACTCAGCCGCTTGCCGGGTATCAATCCGGGCGATGGCGCGAAGGGCTGCGATGCGCACGCGCGGTATGCGTTCTTCGCGCACAATGCGGGCGAGCGGATCGAAGGCATGTTGGAAGTAGAGCGATTCGATCGTGTCCGCTGCTTGCGCTAAAATGGCCTCGTCCGGATCGCGTAGCGCTTCGCGCACAACCACGAAGCTGCGCTTAAAAAATAGCGTTCCAAGTCCCTTGAGTACGGCGAGCTTCACCGGTTGCTCTTGTGTTCGGAACATTGATTCGAGCGGAGACAAGACGCTGTATAATTGTAACTTTGAAAGTTTCGTAGCCAGCTCAACGCGCGCTGTTTGATTTGCAGTTGTCTTGGGCTCGGCAAGAAGGGCATCTAGCCGCACGACCATGGCGCGTCTGCGCACGAGATCTGGCCATTCGGCTGCCAACATCACGTCTGCACAGGCCTCGACCGCACTTCCGTTCTGTTCCCACTCAAGCGTGTCGACGTGCCAGACAGCAAGGCTCTCACGCGGGGAGCCAGGAGTTCGACTTTCGGACGAGCCCGGCGCATCTTTCGCGCCCGCATATCGCGTAGCGATCGTTTCGTAACGTTTTTTTCGGACAGGTGCTAGGTCGAGCGTCGATAGCTTGCGAAAGAGCGTGCCCACGGATGCGAAGTGACCGAGCTCGCTTTCCGCCCGCACCGCGGCGACGAATGCGTTTTCGGCAAGTTCGGCCGGAGCACCTCGTTCGAGCGACGCGTTTCCCGCGAAGATCCATAAATCGGCGCGCCATGCCCGGTACCGCGCAGCGAGCGTGTCCATGCCTGTCTCTTGAGCATAGTCGGCAGCCTCACTCGCAAGCGTGGCCGCAGCGCTTGGTTCGTTCGCAACGGCGGCTCGCTCAATGGCCTCGTCGTAATGTTGCAACGCGAAGTGCTTGAGTTGATCTTCACGCAGGATGCGGATGCAGTTCACATATCCGCCAAGCGCGTGTTCAAAGGCGCCTCCTTCCTGCCCCACGCGGGTGAGCACTGCAAAGCAATCGAATGCGCGTTCACGAAGGCCAATGGACTCAAAGTGATCAGCGGCTTCGTCGAGCAACCGGACCGCGCGCGCAAGCGCCTGCGCGGCGAGGGCCGGTTCGCCCATTTTTTGCGCCATGCGCGAGACGTTGTAATGCAGAAGAGCAACTTGATAGCCGTCGGCCGAACCTGAAGCAGATTCGGCAAGACGTGACCAGAGAGTGCCTGCCCGTCGAAAGTCGCCTGCACGTTCGGCAGCAATCGCGGAAGCAACCCACCTTTCGGCTTGTTCCCAAAGCAACGAAGCCTGAGCGAACTCCGACAAGAGTTCGAGCGTGCGTGCTCGGTCGGTGGCAGCGAGTTCGACGTTGTGAGCGAGCGATTCAAGTTCAGCGTTGCGCTCTTGCGTTCTTTGAGCCCTGTACCACACAAGCGTCGCGACAGAGCAAAGCTCGTTCGCGTGGAAGAAGCAGGCTTCAGCCTCCGCCGCAAGCGGAGCAAAATCTTCGTCGTTGAGATACCCCGTTCCAAGCGCCGAGAGTAGGGGCGCGAGAGCATCGCGAGGATGTCCTGCTCGTCGCCACTTTCGAGCATTTTCAAGAACGGCGTGAACGGTGCTCA
>JAHFDX010000286.1:1181-5632 GCA_023248785.1 Myxococcales bacterium | reverse complement strand
TAGCATGGCACTGCAGTCACCACTCAGCTCCCCTCACGCTCGACAAGTAGCCGTCAGGTGGATCGTTCGGCCATCAGCCAAGCGCTCTTCCTCCCTCAGCCTCTGAATACGAACACCCGAAATCCCACTATTTTTCCGCAGCGACGGCGCGTACGACCTCCGGCACAGTCCGTGCTCAAGCGGCGAGGGACGTTGCCGACGGGCGCGTGGAGGCTTGAAAATGACATTTGCTTTTGAACGGTTCTTACCGCACATCGGAACGCTGAGTCTTCTGTTGGCGGGTGCATGCTCGCCGTCTTCCAATGACACCCCCGCAGCACAGCAGGGGGAAACCACCGCACCGCTGGTAGGTCCTACCTGGGCGCGCTGCTGGGTGGAACGCGATACCGTCAATCCGGACTTCTTCCAAACCCACAAGTTGCATTGTGAGAACAAAACACCCACGGATTATCCGCTGAAACCGATGAGGGTCGGCGTGCAAGTCGACACGGCCGCGCACGGATCCCCCGTTGCCGAGCTGGCACCCGGAACGGACACGCCCGGAACAGACACGATCGTGGCTGGGCTTCAAAACAGCGACTTTCCGTTCACCCTCCGCATTTATGTGACGCTGCCACAGGACAGCGAAACTCTTCGTTGGGAGCCCTCGCTCGGCACCTTGCAAACGAAAGCTACCGTCGCAACTGTCGACTCGATTACAGCGGACCACGCATTCGCGTTCAAACAACCGTTTGATCTTTGGTCGATGACCATTCGCAACGATGTTGGTTTCTATTATTTGCAGGCGGATACGAGCATCAACCTCGACCGTTGGGCCGTCGGCCAGGCCGACGATGCGAAAACTGGAACAACCGCCATCGCCAGTTTGAGCGTTATTGCGCGTGACATCGGTTCGGTCACGACGGTGTTCACCGCTGCACCGCGAGAAGCACCGCTTGCAGCGAACTACCAAACATCGTCGGAACCGATCTCCATCACGCTTTTGGGACCAGGCAACTATGTTGCAACCGCCGAAGGTCTCGTTCTCACACCCGCGAGCCCTCCTGACACAGACGCATCCACACCCAAAACGCCAAACGTAGACGGCGGCGTTGACGGCGCGACTTCAACGCCCGAGGCATCACCCGTCGATCCGGACCCCACATGCGGCGCCGCAAATCAAGGCTGTTGCTACGATCGAAGTACGAACAAACGCTCGTGCGACACGGGCTCGTATTGCAGCGGTACACTTTGCGTGGCCTGCGGAAAAGCGACCCAGGCATGTTGCTACGACTCCGACACGGGCAAGCGCTCGTGTAACTCAGGCTCGTATTGCAGTGGCAGCACGTGCACCGAATGTGGGCAAGCAGGTCAAGCGTGTTGCTACGACTCCGACACGGGCAAGCGCTCGTGTAACTCAGGCTCGTATTGCAGTGGCAGCGCGTGCACCGCATGCGGGCAAGTCGGACAAGCCTGCTGTTACGATTCATCGAACGGCACGTTCTCATGCGGCGTCGGCAGCAAGTGCAGCTCATCGCGCACGTGCGTCGCGCAGTAGTTCTACCCTCTCCCGAAATCTGCGAAGCGCGCTAACCTCGTGCCATGCACGCGCGCACCCTACGTCTGCTCTTCGCCATTGGGGGCGTCATCCAACTCGTATCCTGCGCCGAACGGATCCCTCCTGCTCAAAAGGTATCGTCCCCCGTTGCGCACGTTCCCGCCGAAAGCCGCGTCGATCAGTTGCTCCACCAAGCATGGGCAAAGGCGGGAATCGAGACCGCCCCACGGTCAACCGATGCCCACTTCCTGCGGCGAGTTTACCTCGACACGATTGGTACGCTTCCAACAGAAATGGATGCGCGCGAGTTCTTGCTGAGCCAATCGCCCACAAAACGGCAGGACCTTGTTGAACGACTCCTTGCATCGCCCGACTATGCCAAGCACTGGGCCGTCTATTGGGACGACGTGCTGATGGGCCAGCGCACCAAACCGCAAATTGTGGATCGCCACGCGTTCGTCGGTTTTCTGCACGAGGAATTCAAACGTAACCAAGCATGGAATGAATTGGCGTACCGCATCGTCTCCGCGGAGGGGCAAAACACCGACGGCACCACCAGGCCCCGAGACAACATGGCACCCTGGGTAGGGGTGGAGACCGCCCCCTCGAAAGACGTCAACGGTGCGGTCAATTGGTATCTACGTTTCGACAACCCGCAGGACGCGGCAGGGTCGGCCTCACGGGCTTTCTTGGGCGTGCAAATTCAGTGCGCGCAGTGCCACGATCACAAGACCGAGTCGTGGAAGCAGCGCGACTTCAATCAGCTTGCTGCTTGCTTTGCGCGATCACGCATTCAGCCCATAACTGATATGGGCATGGGCATGGGCGGTATGAAGCGTGTTCGCATCGACGAAGTGCCTCGCGTCGTTCCGCGCGTTCGTGGCGACAAGGAAATGCGTGACGTCACCAATGCCACGCCCAAGGCGCTCGACGGCACAAGCTTCGAGCACGAAAGGAACGTCAGAAAAGCGTTGGCCGCTTGGATCACTGCAACCGAAAATCCATGGTTTGCGCGCGCCGTGGTCAATCGAATGTGGGGCCATTATCTGGGTCGAGGCTTTGTCGATCCTGTGGATGATCTTCGTCCTTCCAACACGCCCGAAGCGCCTGAGCTCTTCGATGCCATCACGCAAGACTTTGTGGAGCATAAGTTTGACCTCAAGCATCTGCTCCGAACGATCATTTTGAGCGATGCGTACCAACGTGCCGCCTCGCCTGCACAAAACGATCAATTGTGGTCACATTTCAGGACTGCCCCGCTTGGACCTTACGAACTTGTGCACTCGATTGCACGTGCGAGTGATCTTGAAGCCACCTTGGAGTCGCAAAATGTCGACTTGTCGAGCGTCTACCTTGCTGTTGCGAGCTACTACTCGTTTCTCTTTGATGTGGATGAAGAGTTCGACAAAGAACAGTTTGAAGGTTCTATTTCGCAATCACTTGCTCTGCTCAACGGAAGCTTAACCGGAGTCGCTTCGACTGCCCTTCCCTCAAGCGCGCTTGAGGCTGCGCTCGAACACAAGAGCGAGCGTGAGCGCATTGAATCTCTCTACCTTCGAACACTGTCGCGCTTCCCTACGTTGCCGGAAACCAACTTTTGGATCGCCTACATTGAGCGCCCTCAGCCAACGACGCGGCCTATGAAGGGTGGCCAGGGCAAGGCATTGCCGAAACCGAGCAGACCCGATCCGCTCCTTCGAATTGAGGTGCGATCGCAGCGCAAACCGGCGGACGCAACGACCCGTGCGTACGAGGATCTCCTCTGGACGCTCCTGAACTCGACCGAGTTTGGACTCAATCACTGACGCCATTCATTGGCACCGTTCTTTGCTATCGTCGAAGGGGCATGGCGAGCGATTTCATCCGCGACAGGATCGCAGCCGATCTTTCGGCGAACAAACACGAGGGACGCGTGTGCACACGATTTCCCCCCGAACCAAACGGCTATCTGCACATCGGGCACGCGAAATCGATCTGCCTCAACTTTGGAGTGGCGAAGGAATTCGGGGGCGTCTGTCATCTGCGCATGGACGATACGAACCCCACCACAGAAGATCCTGAGTACGAACAACTATACGAGCTCGGCGAACGACTCATCCGCAAAGGTCGCGCATACGTGTGTCACCTCACCGAAGACGAGATGGGCGCGTACCGTGGGACCATCAGCGAACCTGGAAAGAACAGCCCTTACCGTACCCGCTCCACCGAGGAGAACCTCGATCTCTTTCGCCGCATGAAAAAGGGCGAATTCAAGGATAGCGAGTGCGTGCTGCGCGCGAAGATCGACATGGCCTCGCCGAACATGAAGCTGCGCGACCCACCTCTTTACCGAATCAAGCACGAAAACCACTACCGCACTGGAAATACCTGGTGCATGTACCCGCTGTACGATTTTGCCCACTGACTCAGTGATTCATTCGAGCGGATCACGCACTCGATTTGCACGATGGAATTCGAAAGCGCGCGAGCTCTTTACGATTGGATCATTGAAGCGACGGAAGTGCCGCACGTCCCACGACAAACCGAGTTTGCGCGCCTCAACCTTACGTACACCGTGATGAGCAAGCGCAAGCTTCTTGAACTCGTGGAAGGTAAGTTCGTCGCCGGCTGGGACGATCCACGCATGCCCACACTCGCTGGGCTTCGGCGTCGCGGATACACGGCAGATGCGATTCGCGAATTTTGCGCAAAGATCGGCGTCGCAAAGAATCTCTCCACGATTGATCTCGCGCTTCTCGAACACACTGTGCGCGAAGACCTCAACGCACGCTCGCCGCGTGTGCTTGCTGTTCTGCGTCCCCTCAAAGTGGTGATCGAAAATTATCCTGAGGCCCAGACCGAAGAATTCGACGCGCCTTATTGGCCACACGACATCCCGCGCGAGGGGACGCGTGCAGTACCATTTTCCAGGGTG
>JAHFDX010000286.1:0-1171 GCA_023248785.1 Myxococcales bacterium | reverse complement strand
GATTTACGTCGATGCCGAGGATTTCATGGAAAATCCTCCCAAGGATTTTTTTCGGCTCGCCGTTGGACGCGAGGTTCGTTTGCGGCATGCGTACGTCATCAAATGCACGCAGGCGATCAAAGATCCTGAAGGCAACGTCATCGAGCTCCGCTGCACCTACGATCCAAGCACGAGAGGGGGCTCTGCCCCGGCGGGTCGAAAGATCGAAGGCACTATCCAATGGGTAAGCCACGCCCACGCGCTCGACGCAGAGGTTCGTATTTACGACCGGCTCTTTTCGACCGAGCATCCGGGCGAAAGCGGAGACTTCAAGCGAGAGCTCAATCCGCACTCTTTGCTTGTCGTTCGCGCAAAAATCGAACCGAGTCTCGCTTCGGCAAAACCCGGTGATCGGTTTCAGTTTGAACGTGCGGGTTTTTTTATCGTCGATGCGGACTCGAAGCCTCAAACCCTCGTATTCAACCGAACGGTCGCATTGAAGGACAGTTGGATCAAATACACGAAAAAAGTTGAGCCAAAGCCCCTTCAGAACGTCGAAAAATCGAAAGGCGATCCCCAGGCACGCAGCGCTGCAGTCCTCTCCGCGGAAGCTCAAGCTCTCCAAGCAAAACACGGCCTCTCCGCGGATGAAGCGCGAACACTCGCGGATGAACCCATGCTGCTTTCACTCTTTGAACATGCAGTTCGCGCGGGCTCACTTGCGAAGTCTGCTTCCGCGCTTTGTTGCAACGATGTTCTTGGCGAGCTTCGTTCCCGCAAGCTCGAATGCGCCCCCTTTGATGGATCCAAGATCGCGGAATTGCTTTCGCTTCTCGCGGACGGAACGCTCTCGAGCAAGCAAGGCAAGGATGTCCTCGGCGAAATGTTTGCTGGCGAGTCCCCGAAGGCCATCGTCGAAGCGCGCGGCTTTCGTCAAATCAGCGACACCGGTGCTATCGAAGCCATGGTTGATCGCGTGCTTTCAGGTAACTCGGACGCCGTGCAACGCTTCAAAGCCGGGAATGCCAACGTGCTAGGCGCGCTTGTCGGACTTGTCATGAAAGAGTCGGCGGGAAAAGCAAACCCCAAGCTTGTGAATGAACTTTTGCGAAAGAAACTCCTCTAGACCATGAATCGAAGAACGCTTCTTCACTTCAGAGTCTTTGGATTTTTTGGGAGCCTATGCGGACTG